>CAZZVG010000389.1:0-6154 GCA_964657295.1 Iningainema sp.
ATTGTCAAGAGGACAAAGGGATTTCTGTCCAATACCGTCGGGTTTCCATTAATCCCAGAAAGCGAAGTTGAAGAAGCAAAGAAGTTGCTGAAATCTCTACCACATGTGCAACTTTCTGAACTGCCGAACACATTTTCGCATAGCATCACCCATCATCGTATTTCCGGAAAAGTCCTCGTTGCCCAAGAAATTGAAAACGCAAGCGTTCCTTGGCAAAGACTCGATCTGCCACAACCTTTCTATTGGGTTGCCAGAAGTGATTTAACTTCAAAACTCTCTACTTCATTAGATAACAAAGTTTTACGGCTTTTTCATATCAGATCCCCGACTTCTTAAAGAAGTCGGGGATCTGAGTCGCGTATTTAATATTTTGCTTGACAAACTCAGGCCACATCATTAAATGGAAGTGGAGGTATTTGATTGTAAATTTCTGCATTTTCTTCAAGAGCTTGACGTATATCGTATTGCGTTTGTAAATTCAACCAAAACTGAGCGCTATTACCAAAATAGCGAGATAAACGCAAAGCTGTATCTGCTGTAATACAGCGTTTTCCAGATAAAATTTCACTAATTCGTGTCTGAGCTACACCTATGTCTTTGCTCAATCTATAAGGCGTGATACTTAGTGGCTCTAAAAATTCAAGCTGTAGAATTTCTCCAGGGTGGATATTTTGCAGACGGTTGTTATTCATAATTATTTCTATGAGTCAGTGGTAATCTACTATTTCAACTTCTGAAGCATTGTTCTCATCCGTCCAAAGAAAGCAGATTCGCCATTGATCGTTAATACGAATACTGTACTGCCCTTTCCTATCGCCAGCTAGCTTTTCTAAACGATTACCAGGTGGAACGCGCAAATCGTTAATTGACGTTGCAGCGTCAAGGATCAGCAATTTTCGTAAAGCAGTTTTTTGGATATTGGGCGGATACTGAGAAACCGATACACCTGTATTTGCGGAATGACTTGCCCTCCCTTGCAAGGCAGGCAAGCGAGGGCAGAGGGCAGAAGTTAAATGCGATTGTTATACCGAGAATTGAAAGCATAGCTGCGTCAGCATCATGTTTTCGGAAAATTGTTTACCCTCATTTAGAATTAACATTAATGGATTATCAGCGTGATTCTCTAGAACCAGCTAGGAAACTACGCCAAGCCATTTGTAATTCACTTTACTATATTGATGATGAATTTAGACAACTAGGTAGAGAGATTTACGTTGAAACAAAGTGATGAGAAAAAGTAAAATTATAAGCTGTTTATAACAATTTGTTTTTTTTTGCCAACACCAATGAAAATTAGAAATTGGGATGGGGGAACTCCCAGTGCTAGTTATAAAGTTTGGGAGAAAAATTCTATTGCTCATGAATTAGCTTTTGCCGTGACTGAAGAAGAAAAAGCGAAAACATTAGCACGACGACAAAAAACGGCTACGACAAAACAATTAAAGCAAGAAGTTGCTCAACAAGTAGCAATGGAAATAGACGCCTTAACAGCTAAATACAAATCCATACCTCTTGTTAGTTTTTGTCCAAAACGCCTACCAAAATTGCATTTTGATGTTAATTACGTCCAAGCAATCGCTAAGAACAATCCAGAAAAAATACTTAAATTTATGGTAGAGAATGATCAGAATTTAAACAAAAGAGTCAAAAATTTTCCAGGTAATAATCGTGTTGGGGTTATATCCAACAACCACAGAGAAGAAATTACTCAAATTGCAGAAGATTTAGGGTATCCTACCAATATCCACAGTAAGAAATTTGGGCATCATTGGGGGTTTAAGTCCTTAGAAAAGCGGGATTTTTTTGTACAGGAGGTCATGGATTACTTAGCGATCGCTTATGATGTTATTCGGATTGAAGTAGAACAGCAGGAACCGATAATCGATAAAACAGGAGGTTAAATTCCGACCGATTTACAGAGAAATTTACGTTCCAGTAATGCTATAATTAACACTCTATTCACTTCGCAGTCCTTGCTCTCGCAAGAGTGTATCTATCCATACAGCATTTCTCGACATGGTAGAAGCCTACAACAATCTTGAGTGCCAACATAGGTAGCAATTAGAGCAATTGTGGATGTATCACTCTAAAAGCCTTGCTGTGGGGTTTTCAGCTTGAAGAATTAAATGCGTCTCAGCTTATTCATCAAGGCATAATATCTTTACAATTCCCTTGTGTAGGAGCACTAGGCTTCTGATAGCCTTGATTTCCTTGGCTATCAACAATAGAGAATGCGTAAGCTTGGAAAACACCACCATTACTAACGGCCCTGCACAAACGACGCAGTGCTTGTGTCTTGGCACCGTTACCACTACGACGGAAAAGGAAGTAGTTGGGACCAATTGTAACGAACTTGGTCATCGCCCTAGTGGAAGGGTTCCAGTATGTGGCTAGGGGTACTTTTGCGGCGATCGCTATACCAGAATCAGCATAGCCGATTGCTCCTGAAGTTTTCAGAACTGTATTGACAACACCTGGGCTATAAGAACCAAACAGATTTAACGGTGACACTGGAGTCACATTATTATCGTCGCCTGTGTTCAAAGGATCGCTACTTATCTTAAACAGTGGTCCTGCTGTGATCACATCTGCTTGAGAATTTGCCGTTATTGAAGCAGGAGTAACAATAATATCATTCACTCGACGCTGAGGAATACGTGTGCCGTCACTAAAATTGTATTGACGAATTGTTTCACCTGTTAAAGAGTCACTACCTTTTGTGATGTCGCCGATGAATAAGCTTGATACATTATTACACAGTGAAACGACTCCAGATTGAAGAGTATCAGTCGTTCCGCTACTATCCCCACGCGCTACTCGTATGATAGGTAGATCTGAACCTACTTCTAAATTTTGATTGACTACCTGATTCCAGTTGGTTAAGTCACCTCTAAGGATTTTGCACCCTGTCTCTCCATTGATCGTCACATCGAACTGTGGTGAATTAGGATTTATCGGATCAGTAGGTACGTTGTAAGGGAATGCGATCGCGCTATCTAGAGGACTAACAGCCACAGTAGGGACGACAACTCCCTGAGAATCCGTCACAACAGCAGGAGGTGCACCTAAACCCGTAGAATCGCTGGACACAAAATCCACCGTTCCATTTGCCAGAGCAGTACGACCCGCTCCGCTACCGGTAACAGTATACCGCACAGAATCTGTTGAACCTAGAATATCTCTGAGTCCAGTGCCACTAAAGCCATTAAAGTTGCTCTCCAGTAAGGAAGTAATGGTACTGGAACCAGCACCCCACAGGATTGATTTTGTTGGTGGAGTTTTTGGCTGGTATATCTGAGCAGATGCTTTTGGCACAGCCTGTTGCACAAACACGGCACTTGATGCTATGACAGCTAAACTTACGGTTTTAACCCAACGATTCAAATTAAATGACATGGTAATTAATAGCATTTTGTTCTACTAATTGATGTTTATACCATATTTTTTTACGAAAATAAAAATACGTAAGCTCTGTCTATTGAATCTCTTTTTGGTATCTAAACTTTTCTTTTTTCTTGACTTTTCACTTTTATGTGGAAAAGTTAGATCTTTTTTCACCTGTTTGGTGTACGTTTAAAATAAAATAAAAGCAAAAATTGTGTCCCAGCCTAAAAAGCTGGAACACCTACACCGACTCTTGTTCAGTTGACCAGAAGTTGAGCGGCTGGGCTTTTTATTTTCACAGAAGAGCCTGAATACACTTGTGAATAAAACAGGTGTATATTAACTTGCTAATTATAGGCAAATAACCTATTTTCTGCTTTCTAAAACGTAAACTATTAGTTACATCTTTAACGAATTCGATGAATACGAACGAATCTTATAATAAAGGGATGGTGGTATGTATCTATTGTCGTTACGATGCCAATCCTGTAGGGGTTAAAAGCTGCCAAAAGTGCGGTAAGCAGCTTGTAATGACTTCTCTCCCTACCAGTAAAAACGTTGGTAAGATAGATACCTTTGCTTGGATATTTTTACTACTGATTGCCATAAGTTTTTTGATTTTTGGTGCTTTCGGCTACTATTATGGGCGGGAGCTGCGACTTCCAACATTAGGCCGCAATGAGAAAAGCTCGAACAATCAGAGTTACTCAGACATCCAAGTTTACGATTCCATGAAAGAAGTCCCAAACGTACCCTCTGGTACATTTAATTACAGTGGTGCTATGGCTTTTGCACCTCTAACTGCTCATGGCACACATCAGGCTATCAATCAAGCTCACCCCAATTTTTATCTGCGCTATACTCCCGATAGGTTCAATAACCCCGGTACTTGGACGGCGATGGGTATGCTATTTGATGGAGAACTAAGTTTTGTTCAAGCAGGCGGCCCTCTTAATGATCAAGCCTATAGCAAGGCAAAAGAACGTGGTTTTTCTCTACAACAAGTGCCAGTAGCTATCGACGGAATTCTTCTATTTACTCATCCTGATTTGTCAATCCCTGGACTATCCGTAGAACAAATCCGCGACATTTACAAAGGCAAAATCGTCAACTGGAAACAGGTGGGAGGTCCAGACTTGGCGATTACGGCTTTCGGGATAAACCCTAAGCTCGGCACGACAATTCCTTTTCTTCTCGGTTCAGAACTTAGTAGCCTTAGTCCCAAGGTAAAGTTCATGCGCGACCATACCAGTGGTGTTCGTCAAGTGTCTTCACTCCCAGGTGCCATCGGCATCAGTCGCACTGGAGTCATTCTCGGTCAACGGTCGATCCATCCCCTTGCTATCAAAAACGGTAATAACTACATACCACCGTTTATAAATGATGGTAAACAAATCAATATCCCTGCTTTCAGGGATGGTACATATCCCCTCACTAAACGTCTATTTGTAGTGATTCGCCGAGACGGTACATCTGACGAAGCTGCTGGAGTTGCTTATGCCAACCTATTGCTATCTAAGGAAGGTCAACAGTTCATTGAAAAGTCGGGTCTTATTCCTATCCACTGAGCGCGGTGTTAACTCAATTACCCCCGCACCTTCCGCACTAACTCAAACCCTTTACTCCGCAATCCCACGGGTAATAGCGATAAACCCAAACAAGTCCACGCTTTAGCAGGAGAAAAAGACTTGCCTGCTAAAACCAACTCTCGTCCTTTTTGCGTTTCACCCTTTTCCACCAAACGCAATCCTAGTAATAGCTGCGTCTCTGCAAGTCGCTGGAGTCTAATTTTCTCTAGCTTCTCAGAGTCAAATGTGTAACTTTCTAAATACTGCGATTTATCGGTTAAATATTGAATAGCTCGATCTGTCCCTTGCTGTTCAGCATGGACACGATATTCCATGAGCAATTCTGGTAAATAATATCCCTTTTTACCGGCTATTGCTAGCCGGACAAATAAATCATTATCTTCACAATTTTGCCAATTGGGCTGCATAAATCCTAATTCTTGCAAAATTTGACGGCGAAATAAGGTGGCACCAATTTGAAAGCTTTGGTTCACAAAGACAACTTCTAACAAATTATCGACAACACCTGCGGGTAAATTCACCCTACCCCAACGACGGGAATTCTCCTGAGTTTTCACGCGATCGCGAATGTTGTTAATATCTATGATCCAGTGGTCGGTACCAACAAAGTCAATGCTTGGGTTTTGTTCCAGTACTGCTACAGTATGTGCGAGGAAATCTGGAGTTAGGCGATCGTCATCATCAAATTTTATAAAGTATTCTCCTGTCGCCGCATCAAAGCCACTACGCATATTATTACTTTTGCCAATATTTCGCGGATGGCGGATGTATTTTATCCGGTTATCTGTGTACTTTGACATCAGTTCGGAGGTACTGTCTTGAGAACCGTCATCACAAACGATTAATTCAAAGTGAGGATAAGTCTGCTGTAGTACACTTTCAATAGCGAAGGGTAACAGATTTACACGATTAAAAGTTGGAATACAAACACTAACTTTAGGCATTTTTAAAATGGTAGAGTAGGTAATAAAATTTATAATAGACTTACAATCATCGTGACAACTCTACACACATCAATCCTTCGGGGTTTTAGGCAACAAAAACTGGTATAAGCTATTCAAGAATTGAAAGGCAGATGTAAAATAGCACTAGCCACGAGGAAAAGCAATGGTCACTGTCTATTAGTACCCATATTCCGCACTTCAAGATGTAGTATCTTGATATTCAAGAATAATTCCTGA
>CAZZVG010000390.1:0-6145 GCA_964657295.1 Iningainema sp.
TCACTATAATAGATACAGCTGAGGATTTAAAGTCTTGATGGACATATGAAGGTTATTCAGGCAGTTTACGAAAATGGGGTTCTCAAGCCAACACAGACGTTAGAGTTGGCGGAACAGCAGGTGGTGCAGATTGGTCTCCACCTCGAAGGGATGACGGAGCATCCTTGTCTTGTGATAGCGCAACTCTAGCAAGGGACGCGATTGTCTGCCCTAGCAATGCCTGAAACTGTCCTTTTAATCTCCCCATACTAGTGCGGCTCCATAACGCATCAGGAATCCTCATATAGCGTTGTTGTCGAGTCTCTCCAGTCATCACAATCTCTTCAATTAGTGTTTTGATTTGTTCTTCTCCTTCAGCAGAAGACACTTTGCCAATCTCTTTTTTGCCCGTAGTCCGACGAATTTGTTCAGCATGTTTACGAAACTTCTCCAGGTAATTCTTACCGTAACTCACCTTTTGGGGAAACGATTTAGGACTACTCGCACCTGCCGGAACCTCTAAATCTGCCATAGCCTACTCAAACTTTTCTAGTTTTTCACATAGAAGGTAACTTTAACTTTTGATAAGAATAAAGAAGTTGTTATATCCACCCGCCAACTTCTGCCTCAGTCATCGGCTTCTCCAATTTGGCATATTCACTTTGAGCCGCACGCAATAGGTGTTTCATCTGCACTGGCTCCCCACCATCCGCAGCCAGAAAAGCTGCATTCAAGGCAATGTTACGAATATTACCTCCTGCCACATTCAACCGTGCCAGTTGAGTCGCATCTAACCCCTGAGTTGGGGTATCGCGTGGGAAGACACGCCGCCAAATTTCGGCTCTTTGTACCGCGTCGGGGAAGGGAAACTGCACTACGAAACGGATACGCCGCATAAAAGCTGCATCAATTGCACTCTTAATATTTGTCGTCAAAACTGCTAAGCCTGGGTAGCATTCCATACGTTGCAGTAAGTAACTAACCTCAATATTGGCATAGCGATCGCGTGCATCTTTAACCTCACTCCGTTTACCAAACAACGCATCCGCTTCATCAAACAGCAAAATTACCCCTCCCTGTTCGGCGGTATCAAACACTTGTCGCAAATTTTTTTCTGTTTCCCCAATATATTTACTGACAACTGACGACAAATCAATCCGATAGAGATCAAGGCGCAATTCCTCTGCCAGCACCTCTGCTGCTAAAGTTTTACCAGTACCACTTGCACCAGCAAATAGAGCGCTGATTCCCAAACCCCGCTTACTATGCTGTGCAAAACCCCAAGTTTCGTATACAGTATCTCGTTGCCGCACATGTGCGGCAATCTCACGTAAAATTTGCTTCTGCGCCTCTGGTAACACCAAATTTTCCCAATCTGCTGCGGGGGTAATCCGTTGAGCCAGTTCATCTAGACGCGGACGGGCTTGCACTCTACAGGCATCCCATAATATAGTACTGATATTGTCGCCATCTGCTTGGCTCAAATATCCTGCGGCTTCCGCACAAGCAGCGCGAATAGTTGTGGCACTCAAGTTAAACTGATTTATCAAAGTTTTTACCTGCCCGTTGAGTTGTGGCACAAACTCAGCCAGTGCTTCCTGCCAAACTGCGCTTTGCTCCTGGGAAGTTGGTTGTTGCACATCAAAGCGTACTGCTGGGCGTTGTGACATCCGTATCCCTTCTCGGCTACTAAGAATTAGAACGCCGTTTGTGCGATTGCTCAAATGTGTAATTGCTGTAGTACGCGCAATATCGTTTGTGTCTATCTCGTCGCAATCAATAAGTAAGGCACTTGGGCTTAAAATTGTTTCACGAGTCCACAAGCGAATCAGATTTTCCAATTCGCTTGGAACTAACGGGACAACCTGTGCTAACATAGAATACAGGTTCAAACCCAGGATTTTACAAACCGTTGCCGCAACAGCACGTTTACTGGCACTTTCAATGCCACATAATTGTACAATTGGCAATAGCTTTGTCTTGGGATAGGATAATACTCCTGCGACTCTTTCTGCAAGTGCTTGCTGAGAAGGAACCAAGTTACCAACAAAATTACATGGCTCCAGAATACCAGCTAGATGTTCGTCTAGATACTGCGTACCTGCAAGATAATGCAAAATCCGCTCGTCAATACGAAGGGGACTGAGAGTCAAGGCAGAACCTTCGCCAATATGAATTAATCGCCAGCGCCGGAGGCAGGAATTGGGAGTGATCACATCCCAATGAGGGTTGGGTAACGCTGCTAGGGCAAGACTGAAAGTAGGGTATAGTCGCGATGGATCTCCCTGAGCGATCGCACATAATTTGGCAATTTCTCCGCTAAAATCTATACCCGCACACAATAGCAGCAAATCTCGTTCAAAGGGAGACAAACTAAAGATTTTGCACAACCTGTCTAATGCCGAAGGTGCGAGCATAGCCGCAGCAGCCTCTTGTAAAGCTTGCTGCCAAGCCATTTCTTGGGCTTCAAACTCAGGTTTAAGCTCAGACGCGGTGTATTTTTGTAGCGCACCCCTTACCACTGCTAAAGCTGCTGATAAATAACGCTGATTGGCTTCATGCCAGTTTGTATTAATTATAACTTCAGTACTGCTGTTACTACTGCTACTCATCATTCATTTTCCTCACTACTAACATAGATCAAACAGGAACTATAAACTTAAGTCACTGTGGATTTCTCGCTATTGATACTGACTTCATTGGGACTGTTGTCAGTAACCTACATTCCTCACCCTCAACTGTCACAATCGGGTTATGATCCCTGCCTGAAGACGGAAGATTCAAGCTTGGACGAAAGGTGCGATCGCTGTTGACGGCGAAAATACTTGCAACTAAGCACAAAGTGTCAAAAGAATTATAAGATTGAAAGACTTTTGTTTTTAGATTAGAATCAAAAAAATTTACTATGCCTTGTTCTGCCACCCTGAGCCAACTGGTTGAAGTTCTTTCTGCCGAGCCGGTAAATTTATCTGAAGCAGCGTTAGCACTATTGGGGAGCGGTATACAAACAGATACCCGTGCCATCAAGCCAGGTGAAGTGTTTGTAGCTTTACGTGGTGAAAAGTTTGATGGACATGAATTTGTCTCAATGGCGTTTGAGAAAGGTGCAATGGCTGCGATTGTAGATTTTCAATACCAAAATTCTGGATTCCCTATCTTACAGGTAAATGATACCCTAGAGGCATATCAAAAAATTGGCAGATGGTGGCGTGATCGCTTCCATATTCCAGTGATTGGGGTGACTGGTTCTGTGGGCAAAACCACAACCAAGGAAATCATCGCTGCAGTTTTGGCAACGCAGGGACGAGTTCACAAAACTTATGCTAACTTTAATAACGAAATTGGCGTACCAAAAACTCTTCTAGAACTTAGCGCCGAAGACGATTACGCTGTGGTAGAAATGGCGATGCGGGGAGCGGGACAAATTGCGGAATTAACACAAATATCGCGTCCAACAATTGGCGTGATTACGAATGTCGGGACGGCGCACATCGAGTTACTAGGTTCTACCGAGGCAATAGCTCAAGCAAAATGCGAGTTATTAGCACACATGCCCAAGGATGGTGTGGCAATTCTCAACTATGACAATCCGCTATTGATTGAGACGGCAGCGAAAGTTTGGCAAGGGAAAACTTTAACTTACGGCTTATCTGGCGGTGATCTCCAAGGGAAGTTGATTGATGGTGAAACTTTGGAAGTGGCCGGAATAAAACTGCCTCTACCTTTGCCCGGACGTCACAATGCTACAAACTTTTTGGCAGCTTTAGGAGTGGCACAGGTGCTGAATGTAGATTGGTCTAGCCTTCAGACTGGTGTGAGCGTGGATATGCCATCAGGGCGATCGCAGCGTTTTACTTTGCCTCAAGATGTGGTAATCTTAGATGAAACTTATAATGCTGCACCAGAAGCTATGACGGCAGCATTGCATTTATTAGCAGAAACACCAGGAAAGCGACACATTGCGGTGTTGGGTGCGATGAAAGAATTGGGTTCGCGATCGCACCAACTCCATCAGCAAGTGGGGGAAACTGTACGTGAGTTGAAATTGGATGCCTTGATGGTTTTGAATGATGGTGTAGATGCACAAGACATAGTCCAGGGTGCAAGCGGTATCCCAACAGAATGTTTTGCCACTCATGCAGAGTTAGTTGCCGGGTTGAAAGAGTTTGTCAACAAGGCGATCGCATTCTGTTTAAAGCGGCTCATTCTGTTGGGTTGGATCGGGTTGTGAGCCAGTTTAGGGAAGAGTTTTCCCGTATTGTGTAGAAGCTTACAAACTAATGTGGCTAATTTCCGTTGCCAAACCCATCAAATCCGTCCAGGTTTTTTGACCGATGACTCCATCAGTAGGGATTTTTTTATCTTTCTGGAAGGCTTTTACTGCAACTTCTGTGTTTGCACCAAAATTGCCGTCAATTTCTCCAAAGTAGTAGCCATTAGAGTTAAAGTAATCCTTGGCTTCTTGACTGAATTTCAGAACTTTTTGCACCTTGGTGACATCATCGCCTTTGCTACCACTACGTAGTACGGGAAGATCCGAACGTTGACCTGCGTGAAGAGCTTGCCAAGTTTTGCCTCCAACGATACCATCATCATTTAGGAAAACACGGTATTGAAAAACTTTAACAGCTAGTTCAGTGGTTTCACCAAAATCACCATCTATCTCTAGACTGACGTCACCAACTAAATCTTTCAAGATTTTTTGCAATTCTTTAACTGTGTTGCCAGTGGAACCGAGTTGTAAAGTGGGTTGGTTGAGATGAGATGCGGTTTGCATTTTGAATACCTCTAATTTTTTGTGTTCTGAATTAAGTTTCAATTAGAGGATATGGCATTTCGGACCACAATGGTACCCTAAAAGGGTACTTTTAGAAGGACATAAATAAAGTATTTATACGTAGAGATGCAAGATCTGAGCCTCCGACTAGCGGCGTACCGCAAGTGAAATATGAAAGAAACACATTTTCCTTATATCTCTAAAAGCCTTGCTATATATGGGTTTGAAAATGTGTTTCTTAGGAGCTAAATCAACAGGTTATATCCACCAATCTAAACCCATCACTAAACTCAAATATGAAAGTAGCCCGCAGGCTCCAGGGACTGCTGCCTGTAATGTGCTTCCGCCTGCAGAATGACATCAAAGATTTTCTGAGGATCGATCACGTTGAGTTTTCATGGCTCTCAATAAACTGACAACAGTGTACTGCTCATACACCCACAGTAAAAAAATCAACACCTAACCTCATCTTTTAAAAGAGGGACTTTACAACTGTCTGGCGAGCGCACAAAGGAGTAGGCGATACGGCTGAAGCCGTGGCATAAAGGTATCGCCATGAATGAAACGAGACTACGACTGTGGAACCCACACAGAAACGGAACCAGCACTACAGCGAAAATCAGCCCAGCCCTCATCATTCGTTGTGATGGGTTCGCTGATATGTTCAGTGATGTCAATGTAAGTGCTGTTGGATTCGCCAACTTCCATCCACTTAGTCCCCTCTTCCCCATTACTGATAACAACTGCCATCCCGCCAGGATGTTCTTCATCTCCTAAGCGTGTCCAGCCAATTGTATTAGCGTGATCGAAGTAATCATATTGGTCGCCGAAGGCATAGGTTTGACGAGCATACAGAAATTTATCAATTAACCATTGATGACTATCTAGCCAAATCTCATGCTCATTACCATCTGTGCCCGTATCCTTGTAATTAGCACCATAGTAATCCGCATAGAAGATACAGGGATAACCATCACGTCGGAGTAGGATCAACGCATAAGCCAACGGTTTAAACCAGCCTTCCACGACAGATTCCAACGCCTGCAAGGGTTGAGAATCATGATTGTCAACTAAGGTTACGGCTAAAGCTGGTTGCTGTTGCACCAAGGTATTGTCAAAGATCTGCCGCATGTCGTAGTCATTGCCTTGTGTGCTAGCAATGCTAAAGTTTAAGTGCAATGGCGCATCGAACAACATCACATCGCCACCAGTGACGTCAATGAAATTGTGCAGCGCTTCAACTTCATAAGACCAATACTCACCGACGGCAAAGAGATCGCGCCCTGCTTTTTGGCGACAGTGATCCAGCCATTGTGGGAAAAAGCCAGCCCTAACGTGTTTAACGGCATCAAAACGAAAGCCATCTATATTAGTGCTTTCTACAAACCA
>CAZZVG010000391.1:0-6139 GCA_964657295.1 Iningainema sp.
GAAGAACGTGCGAATTATCAATGTGTGCAGGTTTGCCGTGTTTATAACGATTAAATCTTTCTTCTTCAACTGCGGAAACAATTTTACCATCAATTACACAAGATGCTGCTGATTCATGATAAACCGAGTTGATACCTAAAATCTTCATACGTAGTTCTTCAGTAGTTGTAATGAGTTTAATTCCAAAACTCTTCAGGCTTATATTTTTTTGGATTTTTTTTAGGAATTTAGCAATCATTTACATTTTAGAACAATTAAATTCTTAAAGATAATCAAGAGTACAACTTACTTGGAAGATTTTTTCAAACTTTTTATTTTATTCGCGGATTGAGAGTATTCTTGAACACTTACAAGTTGCCAACTAGAACCTTGTGAAAGTTCTAAAACCCATTGATGATAATTAAACAAACTTTCTCGGTGTCCTACACTAATAAAAGTTGTTTTTGCCTCTTGTAGTTGTTGATATAAATTTTCTTCGTTTTTCAAATCTAAAGCACTTGTTGCTTCATCTAATATAGTGAAGCTAGTACGATTAACTAATAGCCGTGCGAAAGCTAAACGCTGTTGTTCTCCCAAAGATAATATATTTTCCCAGGGGACTTCTTGATCAAAACTATCAACTTTGTTCAGCAAGTTTTGGAGGTTAACTTGTTGCAATATTTCTTTGAGTTGTGCATCGCTCATTTGTCGATTTATATGAGGATAAAGTAACTGTTCACGCAAAGTTCCCAAAATTATGTAAGGACGTTGAGGTAAAAATAAAACTTCTTCTAGAGGAGGTCTGACTAAACGACCAGTTCCCGCATTCCATAAACCTGCGATCGCTCTTAATAAAGAACTTTTACCTCGACCACTAGGTCCTACAATTAATAAACCTTCTCCTGGTTGAACAGACATTGACAAATTGTCAACAATCACCTGTTCATAATCGGGCGTTTTTAAGGTAATATTTTCAAAAGCTATACGATTATCTTCTATGGTTTTAATAACACTAACATTCTCTTGTTGCCTAGTGACTTCTGCTAATGCCTGAGAGAATTCATTTAAACGCTCCATATAACTTGAAAATTTGCCAAAATTACCAAATTCATCGATCAATGCTGCTACAGCAGTAGCAAAGAGATTACAAGCTATATTAGCTTGAATAATTTGTCCAAAATCGATTTCATCTTTAATATATAAAGGCCCAAGTATGACAAGGGGAAAAACTTGGATAAGAGCCTGATAGCCTCTTTTAAATATTTCCTGATTTTTCTCCCAATTCATTTTGAATTTACTATTAACAATAATATTATTAAATTTTTGTTTAATTATATTTAATTCTTGATTTTCTCCTTGAAAAAAAGCTATTGATTCAGCATGATTACGAATATGAGTTAAAGCATAGTTATACTCAGCTTTAAATTCAAGTTCATTTTGATTAATCTTATTAAACTGGTTACTAAAATAAGTAGCAATGCCATTGCCTATGATTGTATAAATAATTATAATAACTGCCGCTAAGTGAGAAATTGACCAAAGGATTCCTAAAAAAACAATCATTTCTAGCAATTTTTCTAGGCTATTAGTTGAAATACTCACAGCAGTGGTGGTAACAGGTTCAAGTTCTTGAGATAGACGTTGATCTGGGTTCTCTAAATCAGATTTAAAGTTAATTTTATAATAGGCACGGTTGCTTAAATATTTTGATAATATTTCATTATTTAGCCATTGATGCCAATTAAGAGCAATGTTTTGTCTGAGAAATTTAGAAAATCCTACCAGGATTGTTACACAGACAAGACAAAGGATATAAAGCCATAAGGTATTAATAAATTTAGAATAATCTTTATCCTGAATCAAGACATCGAGTATATAGCGATCAACAAAGCTATTAAACGCATTGATGCTTACTAATGCAATTACTGACAATATTAAAAGAGCAAGCATTCCCCATGCACGAATTACATCTGAAAATGCTCTCTTTCCTGGCTCTGTTGGATACCAATAAGGTCCCGCGATCGCTTTTACTTGTGCCCAAAAATGATTAAAATTTGAAAATAAAGAATAATCCATGTAAAACTTTTTAAAAATAGAGGTTTTATTTTAAGTACAGCGAGGTGAATAAACTAAGCGGCTGAAGCACAAAAAATAGGACTTATCCGAGTCATCGTTCAGGATAATAGCCTAATGTAATCATTATTGCTCTCATCACTCAGTAAATACCAGTAGCGTCTATCTGAACCTAAATGTTTTAACCTTAAGTAATTCAGCCTACCATTGTATGAGTTGTTATAGGCAAAAAGTTCTCCAATCGTTCCATGACGATCATTCTCACCCCATTGATGTAAGACGGTAGGGCTGGCATTAGCAGTTAAAGGTGCAAAAAATAACAGGCAGCTTATCAGTACAACTACTAGAATCCTTTTCATTTTTGTTTACATCGCTTAACAACTCATAAAAAATTTGGCTACAATTTCTCATCACTCGCTGTACATTAACATGATTTGTGCGTATTGTGCGTAAGAGAGTATAAAATTTATTTAACATATTGCATCTATTAATTTAATTGTCGCCAGTTCAAATGCAACAAGTGTCAAATGGAACAATGAAGTCTTTAAATCAGCGATCTTATCGGCTCGTCGCCATTCCAGGTGAAGGGATTGGTTTAGAAGTTGTGGAAGCTTCCTTAAAAATTCTGCAACACGTTGCTAAACTTGAAGGATTTACTTTGCGTGTAGACTATGGCTGGCTCGGTGCAGCAGCCTTAAAGCAATTTGGTACTTACTTCCCTCAAGCCACTGCCCAACTGTGCGATGGATCTGATGGGATTGTGTTTGGCGCTGTGAGCCAAGGCGGACTTTTAGAACTCCGAAAGCACTTCGACTTTTTTTGCAATCTTCGCCCAATCCGGATTAATAACAGTCTGTTACATAAATCTAGTCTCCGACCAGAGAAAGTTCAAGGGCTTGATATGCTCATCGTTCGAGAACTGGTCAGTGGGATTTATTTTGGACCAGCTGGACGATTCTGCGATGAGCAGGGAGCTTATGGCTACCATACCATGCGATATTATGATGAAGAGATTCGACGAAGTGCTCGCAAAGCCTTACAGCAAGCTCAACAGCGGCGAGGATTACTCACTGTAGCCCACAAAGAAAACGCTTTGCCTCATTTGCCCTGGACTCTTCTAGTACAACAAGAAGCTACAGAGTTTTCAGGTGTTACTGTCGAGGCAATGCTGGTGGATAACTTAGCTATGCAAATGGTTTTAAATCCTCAGAGGTTTGATGTGATTTTGGCAGGCAACATGTTTGGAGATATACTGAGCGATGTTGGCGGTGCCTTAGTTGGGTCCATCGGTTTATTAGGATCAGCTAGTTTGAACGCTGATGGATTTGGACTTTACGAAGCAATTCACGGTACAGCCCCAGATATTGCTGGAAAGGGAATTGCTAATCCTCTTGGAACTCTTGGAGCCTGTATTTTAATGCTTCAGCAATGGGGGGAAGTCCAAGCGGCTCAACGAATTATTGCAGCCCAAGACCGAATTTTAGCTAAGGGATACCGAACAATTGATTTGTCCCCCCAAGGAGAAGAAGTTTTAGTCAACACTGCAACCCTAGTTGATCTTTTACTAGAAGAACTTTTAATTGTACAACCTTTTGAATTAGGATTGTGTCATGAGTCACGAAAGTAATATTTTACATTTGGGAGACGATATCAATACCGATGATATTATTCCTGCTAATCGTGGGACAACAGATGACCCTGATTACTTAAAACACTATGCTTTAGAGCATGTTATCGGTGCAGGTGAACTACTGAAATACAATCTGATTGAAGCCGGAAAAAATTTCGGCTGTGGTTCCAGTCGAGAAATTGCCCCCATAGCCCTCCAATCTGCTGGAATTGAAAAGATTCGGGCACGCTCATTCGCTGAAATTTTTTATCGTAACAGCATTAATATTGGATTGCCGTTAGAAATTATAGGGGAAGAACAGCACAATTCTGTAGTTGATGCGATCGCACTTGCAGGTGGGCTAATGTCTTTCAATAAAATGCGTCGTCAGGGAAAGATTACCATTCCTAAGAGCCAAACTCCTCCACGACCTATGACTTTAGTGGAAAAACTTTTGGCTAAAGCTTCTGGTAATCCCTATGTCCAGCCAGGAGAAGTGGTTTTTGCCTCTGTTGATTTAGCCTTATCCCATGACGCTGTAGCTGGATCCGTAGCCAAGATATTTTATAATCAGTATGGAGAAAACGCAAAGTTGTGGGATTCACAACGGGTTGTTTTAGTAGCCGATCACTTTATTCAAGTCAATGACATTCGTCTTGATCACAAAGCCTCTGTTATGTATGAACAGATGGTTCAGTTTGCTCAAGACCAAGGATGTCACTTATTTGATGTAGTTTCTCCTGGAGAAGCAGCAGGCATTTGCCACGTTTTACTACCAGAAAAAGGGTTTGTCCGTCCAGGGATGGTGATTGCTGGTACAGATTCCCACACTTGTACCTATGGGGCGTTGGGAGCCTTTTCCACGGGCGTAGGAACCACGGATATGGCGAATATTTATGCTATGGGGGATATGTGGATTCGTGTTCCTCAAACGCTAGTATTCGAGTTATCTGGAACCCTACCTCCCCAAATCAGTGCCAAAGATATTATTCTATTCATCCTGGGGCAAATCGGCTGTTCTGGTGCTACCAGTAAGGTCATGGAGTTTAGAGGATCAATTGTCGCACAACTGCCCTTTGATGAACGATTGACTCTAGCTAATATGGCTATAGAATGTGGTGCTATATGTGGGTTGATCATTCCTGATAAAACGACCTGGAATTATGTCACAAGCCGAACTGCACAAGAATTTGCAGAAATTAACGCTGATTCTGACGCTGAATATCAAAGAATATATCAATTTGACCTCAGTGATTTAGAACCCCAAGTCGCCCGCCCTCCGAAACCGGACATGGTAGTACCTATTAGTCAGTTAGAGGAAGTTCCAATTACCAAAGCTTTTATTGGCTCTTGTACAGGGGGTAAACTTTACGATCTAGCTCAGGCTGCCGAAGTTTTGCAGGGTCGCCAAATAGCATCCGGAGTCAGTTTGTTTATTGTACCTGCTTCCTTAGAGATTCGTGAAAAAGCTGAAGCATTAGGTTATCTGGAAATTTTTGAACAAGCAGGCGCACAGATTCTTAAGTCAGGTTGTGGAGCTTGTATTAATTCTGGGCTTGGGGTTTTGGCAAAAGAAGAAACGGGTATTTATGCAACCAATCGTAATTTTAAAGGACGCAGTGGCGATCCCACAGGCAAAAACTATTTGGCTTCTCCCAGAACAGTGGCGATATCAGCTGTTAAAGGGAAAATCAGCCATGATCTTGATTAAAGACTAAGTACTATGGCAGTATATAGGGGCGCTAAATGCCCCTGTTTATGCAGTATCAAAAGCTGATTGTTGAGCCAACACCGCGCATTATAAATGCGCGGATTCAGGCTGGAAGTTGGAGTTAGCTTGTCGCCCGGAATCCATAGAAACAGCTATCTGGCTAACTTTTTCCAGCTGATCGAACAACCGCTCTAGGGCAATCAACCCACTTTCAGACGAGCCTACAAGTTTGCGGTTTAAAAACTCTTGCCAAGCGTTCGATAGGATCGACTCCGACCCCGAATACTGACTAGCAGCATCCTGCAATGACAATCTATCGTTTTGATTAACAAATCTACTCAAATACGCACTGAACAAATCACGATGCATTTCAATACCAGTGGCATCGTGATGGACTCTTTCAGATAGCGTTTTCTTGGTACGACTTCCATCCAAATGAGTTTGAGATAACGCTGTATATGAAGTAGAGAACTTGTGAACACTTCCGCCAGCATTCTCAGCTTTGCGAACGAGTTCTGATTGTACAAAACCTGGAGACTTGGCAGAAATAGCCTTACCGTAACGCTTCTGCCAACCTTTTACACTGACATTTTCAGTTTTAATATCTTTCCCATGTCGTAAGATTTCATTGACTATCTCACGATTCTTGCTTTTGGCATATGCAGCTTTTTTACGCTGTAATTCCTGTTTCTTTTGTGCAGCTTTTTTATAATTACTGGACTTCTTCCATTGACGCTTACCTTTCTTAACCTTGCCTTTCTTTTTGA
>CAZZVG010000392.1:0-6138 GCA_964657295.1 Iningainema sp.
TTATTGAATGAGCGCTTCTTTCGCAACTTTCTTCCCATACCCGCAACAAATAAGCTGCGATTGGCAGAGGTGACACCCGATTTTCAACTACGAGATGTTACCAATGGAACCTTAGTCAAATTATCGAATTATAAAGGCAAGCAGCCAGTATTACTTGCTTTTACCCGTATTTTTACAGAAAAGCAGTATTGTCCCTTTTGCTTTCCTCATATTAAAGCTTTGAACGAGAACTACGAGCAATTCCAAGCTCGGGGTATAGAAGTTTTAATGATTACCAGTACAGACGAACGGCAGAGTCAAATAGTTGTGAAAGATTTACACTTAAAAATGCCTTTATTGTGCGATCCGAGTTGTCGTGTCTTCCATGCCTATGATGTCGGACAAGCATTAGGAGCGCCTTTGCCAGCACAGTTCGTGTTAGATAAAGAAGGTAAACTCCGCTACAAACATTTATTTTCCTTTCTAGACCACAATGCTGAAATAGAGACATTACTTGCACAATACTAAGACACAGATCCCCGAGTCGGGGATCTGTACTTTACCTGCTCATTCTTCATCACTTTCTAAAAAATTTACTTGATCGTAAAGGTCTGTCAATGTAATTTGAAAGTCAAGTGTTTCAAATGATAACGTTGCAGATTCCCTCTCAAATTCATCAAAAATCCATTTAGCCTCAGCAGTTTTTACATAATGCATGACATGATATTGATATTGGTCGATTAAAATATATTCCTTAAATTCCGGAATAGAACGATAATATAAAAACTTGTTGCCCTGATCATAATTTTGAGTTGATTTAGATAAAACTTCTGCAATTAGTAAGGGATTCATTACAGTAGTCCTATTTGTTCCCGTATAAACAGGTTGTCCTGGAATTACCATCACATCTGGATATGTATGCTGCCGATACTTCGGTATCCATAACCGCACATCACTGATGTAAATATCATAATTTTTGCCTCTTAAAGCAAACTTCAAGTAGGCATACAAATTACCTGCAATTTTATTGTGATTGGTAGTCCCACCTGTCATCTGAACGATTTCTCCATCGCAGTATTCGCTTTTATATTCTGCCTTTTCTTCCAGATCTAAGTATTCTTCAGGTGTGTAATAGCGTTTTTTTGTTTCTAATTGCATAAAAATACCAAAATAATACGGAAGGATGATAGCTCCCGTTGAGAAACAAGGGGAGAGACTTAGCTTATTAACATAAGTTAACATTGATAGATGTGTTTACTTCTATGTTAATAGTGCCATTCACCTATGAATCCTGTGATCAAGTCAGATCCCCCAATAAGTCGATTGTTTTCCAACCTTGAACTTGATGGAAACAAGCTAAACCATCAACCGGGTAGTGTTTTAGGAAGTACTGCGCTTGTCGCTGGCACAACGGTTGGTGCTGGAATTCTGGCGCTGCCTGCTGTTACCCTACCCTCTGGCGTTGTACCATCCACAACCTTACTTATTGCGGTATGGCTTTACACCTTAATATCGGGTTTCTTGATTGCACAAGTGACTTTAAACGCAATGCGTTCTGTTGGGCTGCCGAGTTTAGGTTTGTTAGTCATCATTGAAAGTACTCTAGGAAAGGTAGCGGCAATCATTGCTGGTGGTGTGTATCTGTTTTTGCACTATGCCATGCTTGTAGCATATATTGCTCAAGGAGGAGGTATTCTCATATCGGCAGTGGAAAAAGTGTGGGGTGTACAGAATGTTTTACCTGCATGGGTGGGATCAACGGCGTTTACTCTCTTATTCGGTGGTATTATGTATCTGGGGCGAGACAGGTTTATTGAGAAATTAAACAATGCGTTCGTAGCGATCGTCATTGCTTCATTCATCGGACTGTTATTTCTCGGAGCGACTCAAGTTCAGCCTTCTCAATTATCATTTCACAACTGGAGTGCTCTTCCATCTGTGGTTCCAGTCATGCTTGTGGCGCTGTTTTTCCATACGATGATTCCAGTGATTACAGTTCAGCTTGAAGGAGACATCCGCAAAATTCGTCAATCCATCGTCATTGGTTCTGGTATCCCGTTAATTATGTTCTTGGCATGGAATGCTGTGATTTTGGGAAGCGTGAATCCTGATTTAATAGAGGGTATAATTACTGGCAAAACAGTTTTCGATCCACTGCAAACTCTACGTGACGGCGGCGCAGAAGAATGGATAGGTGTCCTCGTCTCCGTTTTCTCAGAGTTTGCGATCGTCACATCATTCATTGGATTTGTCTACGGGTTGCTGGATTTCTTTAGAAATATTTCCCCAGTTGCCGCTAAAGAACCTTTAAATCGCCTACCACTATACACATTAATTCTTTTCCCTCCTTTAAGTCTGTCAACACTGAATCCCAATATCTTCTTCGCAGCCTTAGATTACGCCGGGACATTTGGTATCTCAGTTTTAGGGGGCATTATTCCCGCTGTGATATCTTGGAAACAAAATCAAATGCAGGAACACTTAAATAGTACGACTCAATCGCTTGTTCCTGGTGGTAAAATAACATTGATTATCATGATTGGTGTGGCGTTAATCATCATGGTGAGACAAGTTATATATATTTCTGGATTGGCTTAGCCTAGAGTTGCTCATGAACCAAGTTGATTTAGCTTTTACAACGGCATTAGAACAGGCACAGTTGATCCGCAGTCGAACAGTGTCACCGTTGGAGTTGGTGTCAGTATATCTAGAACGTATTCAGCAGTTAAATCCCCAACTAGGAAGTTATTTTACGGTGACGGCAGAGCAGGCGAAAGCAGATGCCAAAGCAAAAACCGAAATGCTGACAAACGCAACGGATCTCCCACCTTTTTTCGGAGTGCCTATTTCTATTAAAGACCTCAATAAAGTCACTGGTATTCCTTGTACATACGGAAATCCAGCATTGCTAAATAATATTCCCGATCATGACGATGGCGTAACTTCGCGGATTAAGCAGGCTGGATTTATTATTTTGGGCAAGACAGCGACTTCCGAAATTGGTTCATTTCCTTACACAGAGCCTACGGGATTTCCCCCAGCTAGAAATCCTTGGAATTTGGAATACACTCCCGGCGGTTCGAGTGGAGGTGCGGCAGCAGCAGTCGCCGCCGGATTATGTGCGATCGCCCAAGGCTCTGACGGTGGTGGTTCAATTCGTGGTCCTGCCGCTTGTTGTGGTTTGGTTGGAATCAAACCATCACGGGGACGAGTATCACATGCGCCAATAGGCGATAGCTTGAGTGGGCTGGCAACGAATGGTCCCATAGGACGTACAGTCGCCGATGCAGCGGCTCTTCTAGATATCATGTCTGGCTATATTACAGGTGATCCTTACTGGTTGCCAGATCCAAACCCTTCATTCCTGACTGCGGCAACGGAAAAACCAGAGACTTTGCGGATTGCCTTTACAACTAATATTCCACCTATAGGGGAAGCCGATGCTAGCTGTCAGCAAGGCGTTTTGCAAACAGTTCAATTATTACAAGAACTTGGTCACATTGTAGAGCAAAAATGCCCGGATTTCACTGAGTTAGTTGAACCATTCCAAATGGTTTGGCAATCCAGCGTCAGTGTGTTGGGACTTCCGGCTGAAGCTTTGCAGCCCATGAACCGCTGGCTGTTGGCAAGAACCGGTTCTGCTGGTGAGTACCTTCGGGCAGTCTACAAACTACAGGCAGTGTCGCGACAAATAATCGCATTTTTTGACAATGTGGATGTTTTGGTATTGCCAGTTTACATGCATTCACCCATCCGTGTTGGAGAATGGGCGCACTTGAGTCCCGAAGAGACGTTCCAAAATATTATTCATTGGGTTGTACCCTGTCCGCCAGCTAATGCCACCGGACAACCAGCGATCGCACTTCCTGTAGGTTTTGACAACAACAATTTACCTATAAGCGTGCAGTTAGTAGGAAAACCCGCAGCAGAAGCTACTCTTATTAGGTTAGCAGCCCAACTGGAAGCAGCAAAACCTTGGATTCAATATCGTCCTTTACTTTCATAAATTTTTCAAGAAGTTATGCCAATCGTTACAAAAAAGTGGTAGATTTTTAGATAAGCTGGAAGCGCTGGTCTGAGGAGCGAAGTCAGCTTTATGCACTGGTTATTGTCTGGGTCTTTAAGCGTAGAAAAATTGACGGTTAGGATTGCAGATTTGCCGGCGTCCTTAGAAGGAACGACGCTGGTGCAGTTGTCAGATTTGCATTACGATGGGAAACGCCTATCAGAACAAATGTTAGAACAAGCGATCGCATTCTGCAACGAAGCTGAACCCGATCTGATTATGCTAACAGGCGACTACGTAACTGACGATCCTTCACCAATTCACAAATTAGCACTCCGACTCAAACATCTGCAAAGTCGCGCTGGTATATATGCCGTACTTGGCAATCATGATATATACTACAGTCGTTCTAAAGCAGAAGTCACATCTGCACTCACAGGAATTGGAATTAATATTCTTTGGAATGAGATTGCCTACCCGCTAGGAAAACAATTGCCAGTTGTCGGATTAGCTGACTATTGGTCTCGAGAATTCCATCCTGAAGGTGTGATGAATCAGTTAGACCCTGCAACACCCCGCATTGTCTTATCCCATAACCCTGATACTGCCGAGATATTGCAAAAATGGCGGGTAGATTTGCAACTCTCAGGTCATACCCACGGCGGTCAAATCGTGATTCCGGGAATTGGACCTATTGTCATCTATTATAAAAAACTTCTGTATAAACTTCCCAAAAAACTGCGACGATGGATACCACTTTTACGAGGAGACTGCTCTAAAGTCGTACGACACTGGGAATGGTTTCAAGGTCTTCATAAAGTAGCTAACAACCAACTTTATGTCAATCGCGGTTTAGGAACTTATGCACCAGGACGTTTATTTTGCCCACCAGAAGTTACTATAATTACATTAAAATGTGAGGAGCAAGCAATTAGCACTTAAGCTGTTAGCAAGCCGGTTGTAAATCATATATAAGAAATTGAAAGCGTAGTTTTCGTAAGCTTATATCCTAACCGTGGAATCACCCACAAATAGGCAAAAACTGACGAACTTTACCTTCATTGAAAGGGCAAGAATGTGACGATCTTATCTCCGTTGCCACTAGCGATCATCTTACCATCTGGGCTAAAAGCAACGCAGTAAATTGGATTTTCATGGACTGTGAAACTACGAAGTTCCTTGCCTGTCTCTACCTGCCAAAGCTTGATCGTCTTGTCTTTACTGCCACTCGCAATGAACCGCCCATCTGGGCTGAAAGCAACAGCACAAACTTGATCGGAATGTCCTGTAAGAGTGCGAAGTTCTTTGCCACCTGAGAGTTGCCAAATTTTAATAATCTTGTCTGCACTACCACTAGCAATCAATAGCCCATCAGGACTGAAGGTGACAGAATTAATGCCGCCAAGAAAATCAGAATGCCCCCTAAGAGTCAGAAATTTATCTTCAGCTAGATACCAAATTTTAATAGTTTTATCATTTTCGGCACCACCACTGGCTAAAATTTTGCCGTCTGGGTTGAATGCTATGCATAAAACCTCGTCTGCGTGCCCTGGAAGAGTATAAATCTCTTTATGTGTATCCATTGACCAAAGCTTAATAGTCTTATCTTTACTGCCACTGGCTAATGTCCTTCCATCCGGGCTAAATGCTACAGAGTAAATTTTGTCTTTATGCCCTGTGAAGGTACGAATTTCCTTTCCCATCGCCACATCCCACAACTTTACAGTTTTGTCATCACTACCACTGGCTAAAGTCTTAGCATCTGGGCTAAATGCTACTGAATTAACTCCGCCAAATACGTCCGATTCTCCATGTCCCTTAAGAGTGAAAGATTCTTTGCTAACCAAATGCCAAATTTTAATAGTTTTGTCATCACTACCACTGGCTAAAATTTGTCTATTTGGACTAAAGGCAATGGACGTCACCTTGCCTAAATGTCCTTTAAAAGAGTTGATTGATATCGAGTTTTGTTTTGTTGGCGGAGATGTTGATGTAGTGGCGGTGGCGTTTTGTACTTGATTGCCTGCTGTAACTGCTGAAGGCGGAGATATTGGTGCGGGAGCAGGTGATGTTGACTCCGTGGTAGTGGCGTTTTGTACTTGATTGCCTGCTGTAACTGCTGACGGCTGAGGATCTGGATTTGCTGGTTGTGG
>CAZZVG010000393.1:0-6122 GCA_964657295.1 Iningainema sp.
CAAGTATCCTTTGTCCTTTGTCAAGTGTCCTTTATCTAATGTCAAGAGTTTTTCGGTAAGCATCATTTGTCCAATGTATTTACCACTGAATAATAATGAATAACGAATAACTCATGACTTATGACTTATCACAAATGACTATTTTGTGTTCCCTTTACTTTTAGCGATAATTGCCTCAGCCACATTGCTAGGCACTTGGTCGTAGGTGCTAAACTCCATCGTGAAAACGCCCCGACCTTGGGTCTTGGAGCGGATATCAGTAGCGTAGCCAAACATTTCTGCCAATGGGACTTTAGCAGTTACTTTAGAAAGACCCTGCTCAGATCCCATCCCCTCAATTTGCCCACGACGGGAATTGAGGTCGCCCATAACATCCCCGAGAAAGTTTTCAGGAACTTCGACTTCAACTTTCATCATAGGTTCTAACAGGACAGGTGAAGCTTTCATCACTGCCTCTTTCATCGCCATTGAACCAGCGATTTTGAAAGCCATTTCTGAAGAGTCTACATCGTGGAAAGACCCATCAATGAGCGTTGCTTTAACGTCAATGAGCGGATATCCAGCTATAATCCCCGATTCACAGCTTTCTTTCATTCCTGCTTCTGCTGGTGAGATGTACTCTTTGGGTACAGTACCACCGACAATTTTGGAGACGAATTCAAAACCGCTTCCAGGTTCTCCTGGCTCCAAGTCAATCACAACGTGACCGTACTGACCTTTACCGCCACTTTGACGGATAAATTTACCTTCTACTCTGTTGACTGGCTTGCGGATTGTTTCGCGGTAAGCGACTTGTGGCGCACCAACATTCGCTTCCACTTTGAATTCTCGTAACATCCGATCAACCAGAATTTCCAGGTGTAACTCTCCCATCCCTGCAATCACAGTTTGGTTAGTTTCTGGATCAACATGAACGCGGAAGGTGGGATCTTCTTCTGAGAGAGATTGTAGAGCCTTGGATAACTTATCCATGTCGTTCTTGGTTTTGGGTTCAACCGCCACCGAGATCACAGGTTCGGGAATGAACAGAGATTCTAAAATGACTGGCGAGCCTTCATCACACAGGGTGTCACCTGTTAAAGTATCTTTCAACCCCAAAGCGGCTCCCAAATCACCTGCTCTGAGTTCTTCAACGTCGAGCCTGTCATCCGCCTTCAAAACGACTAAACGAGAAATCCGTTCTTTCTTGTCCTTTGTGGCGTTGTAAACATAGCTGCCCTTCTTCAAAATGCCAGAATAGACGCGAACAAAGGTTAGGCGACCGTATGGATCTGCCATAATTTTAAAGGCAAGAGCTGACAGAGGCTCATTATCGTCTGCGTGTCGCTCGACAACTTCGCCATTGGGCAGTGTACCTTGAATTGGTGGTACATCGCTGGGGGCTGGTAAGTAATCTACGACTGCATCCAACAACAACTGTACGCCTTTGTTCTTAAAGGCGGAACCACAAAGCACTGGCACAATAGTACCCGCAACTGTGCCTTTGCGCAGAGCCTTGCGAACTTCTGCTTCGGTCAGTTCTTCTCCCTCGAAGTACTTGTTCATCAGGTTGTCGTCAGTTTCCGCTACTGCTTCAATCAGTTTGACGCGGTATTCTTCTACCTGAGAAAGCATGTCTTGCGGGATTTCTGTGTCCTCGATATCAGTTCCTTGGTCGTTGGTGTAGATGTATGCTCGCATCCTGACCAAGTCAATAATACCTTTAAATTCGGTTTCACTACCTATCGGCAACTGAATGGCAATGGCATTAGTCCGTAGGCGATCGCGTACTTGTTCATGAACTTTATAAAAGTTTGCGCCCGTGCGATCCATCTTATTAATAAACACGATGCGGGGCACTTTATAACGTTCTGCCTGACGCCATACTGTCTCTGTCTGTGGCTGCACGCCGCCGACAGAACACAACACTGTAATTACACCATCCAGAACTCGCATCGAACGTTCTACTTCAATCGTGAAGTCTACGTGTCCTGGAGTATCGATAATGTTAATTTGATGATTATTCCAACTGGTGCTAATAGCCGCAGCAGTGATGGTAATTCCCCGCTCCCGCTCTTGATCCATCCAATCTGTGACAGCGGTTCCTTCATGAACCTCACCAATCTTATGAATTAAGCCAGAGTAAAATAATATTCTCTCTGTTGTAGTTGTTTTGCCCGCATCTATATGCGCCGCAATACCGATATTGCGTACTCTCTCTAGCGGGTTAATGCGTGCCACAGCTACCTCCTATAATATAAGTTTCGTTTCATGATACTTGTATATTACACTTTGTTAAAATGTTATACTTTACGGAAAACCGTCTTCTTTATTGTAAATGCACTCTTATTTCGCAATATGGAGACGCGAAATTTCGCGCCTCTACCATTAATAACGATAGTGTGCAAATGCTTTGTTTGCTTCTGCCATCCTGTGCGTTTCTTCGCGCTTACGAATAGCATTCCCGGTTTCGTTGGCAGCATCCATTAACTCATTTGCTAATCTGTTTGCCATTGTCCGACCTGGACGTTGCCTGGAAAACTGTACCAACCAACGGAGCGCTAAGCTAGTACCCCGTTCGGTACGCACTTCCATTGGGACTTGGTAGGTCGCTCCGCCCACTCGGCGAGCTTTGACTTCTACCAAAGGCGTTGCATTTCGCACTGCTCTTTCAAATGTTTCCAAGGAATCGCCACCCGTGCGTTCCTGTATAGTCTTCAACGCTTCATAAACAATACGTGCAGCTAGAGATTTTTTTCCATGACGCATGATCCGCCTGATCATCATGCTAACAAGGCGACTGTTATACACTGAATCGGCTGGAACTGGGCGCTTTTGAATAACACCACGACGAGACATACTTAACCCTTAGTTCTGTTTTGGCAACGAGATCGTACTACTATATGCTATCGGACAACTTCATTCTCTACTAAAGTAGCCGAACAGACTTTCTTAACTTGTTGCCTGAAATCAGACACACAAGGCGACTACATTATATACCTTTATCTTAAGGTTAGAATACTGCTGTCGCTTAAAGCATCTTGGACATCCTTTGCATCTCTTTAACTTCACAGAACAACACACAATCATGTTTCGACCAAGCAACACTTGGATTCACAGGTTAGGCCTGTTTGAGCAATATGTATTTGTTGAATCCTGGTTGCAGAGAAAAAGGAATGGTACTTAAATGCTTTTGTTACGAAAAAAGTTGTCTCCCTCAAAGTTTAAGCTTGGGACTTTCTCAGCATCTTGGATTCAACCAAGTAAGTCTGTTTAGTCTGCTTTCGTTCTCTAAATACAAATTGAGGGAACATTTGTAGATAGATTGATTTACTACCGCATAGACTTTGAAGCCATAAGGCCAGTCCACTGTGTCATTCAGTTGAAGCTTACTTTGCTGCTGCTGCTTTTGGACGCTTAGTTCCGTACTTGGAACGACCCTGCTTGCGGTCTTTAACTCCAGCAGTATCTAAGGTGCCACGAATGATGTGGTATCTCACGCCTGGTAAGTCCTTAACCCGACCACCGCGAATCATGACGACAGAGTGTTCTTGCAGGTTGTGACCAATTCCTGGGATGTAAGCCGTAACTTCAAATCCAGATGTCAGTCGGACTCTTGCTACTTTACGTAGAGCCGAGTTAGGTTTTTTCGGTGTAGTCGTGTATACTCTGGTACAAACACCTCGTCGTTGAGGGCATTGCTTAAGAGCTGGGGATTTTGTTTTCTGACGCGCTAGTTCGCGTTGATTACGGATAAGCTGCTGTATGGTTGGCATGAGTGACAGCTAGAGCTGTTTGTGAGTTAAGTTTTAACAAATCCTGATTATAGCCTATTTGGTAAAATTATGTCAAACTTTTTTTTGTGTTTATTAGTCGGTTGTGTATCATAGCACATTGGCGAGAAGAAAATAATAATTGTTACTACCAATGACTCTACTCCCCGTCATTAATCGAGAAGGAGTTACCACAACCACAAGTGGTTTTCGCCCTGTTGTTATCAAAGCGAAAACCACCACCCATCAAATCTTCTGAATAATCAACGGTTAAACCGTTGATGTACGGTAAGGTTTCGACATCAATGACGACTTGAACCGTGTTACACTCAAAAATGCGATCATCTACTTTTAATGCTTGTTCACTGGACATATCGTAAAACAACCCTGAACAGCCACCAGGTTTGACTGCCAATCGAAACAAGATATTTGGTTGTTGCTTGGACTGTACCCGCTTGATTTCAGCAACGGCTGCTGGAGTTAACTTAATCATAAAATTCAAAAGAAAATTTAACCCTATCTTATTTGAAAGACAGGGTTATTGTGCTAAAAAAGATTTAATTTGCAGAGTAACACTTATTTTTGCTTTTCTACACGGGCGTAGTCGTCTTGATAGCGAACAATGTCATCTTCTCCCAAGTATTCACCATTTTGGACTTCAATTAAAACTAAGGGAATCACACCGGGATTTTCTAGGCGATGAGAGGTACACTGAGGCACATATGTTGATTGATTGTTGCTCAGCATCACTTCAAGCTCCCCGCAAACGACCTTAGCAGTACCAGAGACAACAATCCAGTGTTCACTCCGGTGATGGTGCATTTGCAAGCTTAAACGATGTCCGGGCTTGACTTCAATCCGCTTGATTTTATATCCGTGTCCTTCTTCCAAAATTGTGAAAGAACCCCAAGGACGTAACTCGGTTGCAGCGACAGATCTAGGTGCGACGGCTTGAGGTAGGTGTAGTGTGTTAACTTGTGTTGCTTCTTGAATTTGAGCCATAGTTACCTCGTTTTGGTACATGATTTTGTACAGAATAAACTCATTAAAGTTCGCGTTCTTCGGAAAACCCAACAACGCAACTTCTTTTAGTACTCTTAATCAATTGATCAAAAAATATGGCGCGATGTTGCAACCGTAAAAACTAGCAACTCTTGCCACCTCTGCCCAACATAACACTCGTGAGATGATATGGTGTAATCTATAACCCCGAAAAAAGCCGATCTACACAAACTCTTCATCAAGCCGTTAGACTGCTTATATTAAACTTCAAAGTCATTTGTCAATAGTCATTTGTTACTAAGCATTGACTCAGATCTTCGGCAAGAAAACGCCAATTCCGTTATGGACGCGGGCAGCAGTACTAACAGAACGATCAAGCAATTGCCCTCCAAGGTAAAGACTCGTAGAACTACCACCATCCAGGTTTAGGGCATCCACACATCCTAAAAGTTTCATTAATTGGGCGTGTTCTGCTAAGGTTGGTCCTTCCCCACCAGCACGATGATGCACTACAGCAATAATCAAGTTTCCGGCTGAAGTTGTACAGATGCCACTACGAATAGCTTTTTCAGCAATGAAGGCATTGCTAAATTGTTCGCTTTTAGCGTTAAGGACAAAAGAGCGATTTTGCAGTAGGAGCGGTCCGGCTCCTACGATCTGCGGATAATTGCTAAAATCTCTAGGGCTAGTGGAACTGACAGTGCGGACAAAAGAGTTAATAGGTAACTCCGACGCAGTATTGACAGCTTTACCGCGTAGTGTTATTAAGTAACCATCTTCAGGAATGGAAATGGCAGTTTCACCTGCTTTGCCTCCTGATATGCGATCGCTAACTTGATTTTTCTGGACAACAAGGATAATTTCGTGATCGCTTAAAGGGGTATAAGTCTTTCCCCACACAGGGGTGTAACGAGCAATGCCACTCTGAATGTAGCCACTATTGAGAGTTGAAAGCGGCAATTGCAGGTTATTATTTGTGCCAATTAAAGTTTCTTGTAGCGTGAGACGATTAATGTAAAACTGCCCGGAATCATTCCAAGCAATCGCTCCCCTGTTCAGAATTGGACTTGACAACCACACAGAGTCAAGCCGAATTGCTCCCAAAGGTAAGCGATTATTGCGGTTAAAAAAACCACCATTAATTGCGGCTACCGCTAAGTTTTGTTGTGCAGTTTGCATCAAGGGGGCAGTGCCTACAAGGGTATCGGAATTTGCCACAATCGGTTTCAGTTTTATGCCGACATGAGAATCAATTTCTAACCAAACAACTGGAAAACTTGCTTGAGCTAAATTCATCAACTGTTGTCGCCAACGCAATCCCGGTGCCCAAGCAATATCTCTCTGTACCAAAGCATCCGGTCGAACATC
>CAZZVG010000394.1:0-6119 GCA_964657295.1 Iningainema sp.
ATAGACAATCCTTTGAGTATTGTTTTGCGATAGCGAAGCGCTGCCGCCTTGCGGCGGATCGCACCCGGTTCTCGCCGCAACGTTGTCAGCTGACTCAGTGAACGTTCCCCCTGAAAGCGTGCGATACAAAACTTGGTTGATGGTGAATGACTCAACTAGTGTTGGTTTGGATTCGGCTGTCTTACAAAACCTATAGAGTGCTGCATCTTTCAGTTCTGGCGACAGGCTTTGAATCCATTCTAGGGTAATGCCTTTTGGGGAATCATCGTCAAATTCTGCCTGAAGAGTTGCAATCATTGCTCAACCTCCAAGGGCAATGCATTCCCCCGTGCATTATTGCAGGCATGGCACGAGAGGCATAGGTTTTTGATTTTGTTACTACCGCCTCGTGACAGGGGTATGTAATGGTCAATTGTCAAAGTATCGGGGGTAAGTACTATGCCGCACCAAAAGCATTGCATCCCGTACTTAGCTATCAGGTGTGGGCGCTTGCGGCGTTTTTGCTTGCTACAGAAACGCTTACATAGACATGGGGAATTTACCCCCGTGCATAGTGCTGGGGAATCTGGTATTGTTTGGTTAGTCATAAACTACTAACTTGTTTACTGTGACGACCAAGCTGTAGCAGCCTCGGAAACTAACGCGGCTTGGTTTGAAGTTTAAAGATTTTTATGACTTTTTGACACTCTCCGAGTCGCCATAAATGCACGGCGTGGAGAGTATGTTAATTGCTGGAGTGGTTGCGCGTTCGAGTAGTCATGACTCATCTCGAATTTTGAAAGGATTTGTGGACTCAAGATCAATCATCCAAGTCGCCAATCTTTTCCTCTTCAAATAAATCTGTTGGTTGGCAATCAAACAGTTCACAAAGCTTTGCAACCCTGACAAACATTTTTACGCCGTCTCTACTCTTTTCCCAATTCCGAACGGTAGACACGTCAACATTCAAGGTTTCCGCTATTTGACGCTGCGTTAACCCTTTTTCTTCTCGAAGCTTTGCGACTTTAGACACGTAGTTTTCTCCCATGCGTTAATTCATAGCATTAATATAACATGAATTTCTTCATGCGAACTAGTTAACGCTGTGAACTTGTTCACATATACAGAGATATTGAAAAGGCGATCGCTCCACCAAAAAGTTAGCCATCTCCGAAAATTCCGAAGATAATTTTAGTAGAGACATCACGAAGTCTACTTCCTTGGGAAAGCGTAGACTTCTTTCTACACCGCGTTGAAGGCTCAACTTATGGAACTCAGGCCGTACCAAGTAGAAGCTATTAACCGTGTACTAGCTGCCTGGAAAGAATATCGCAGTGTCTGCTTACAGCTGCCAACAGGAGGAGGTAAGTCGGTTTGCTTTGCAGCGCTCGCCAGCGAATTCATTCGGAAAAATGAACCAGTCTTACTTGTTGTCCATAGAGAGGAGTTATTGACACAGGCAGTAGCACATCTACAACGAGCCACGAACCTTGAATGTGGGTTGATAAAAGCTGGTTACAAGCCTAATCCCCAAGCCCAAATCCAGGTAGCCAGCATTCAGACACTGGTTAGGCGCAAGTTACCAACTGCTGGCTTAGTCGTTGTGGATGAGTGTCACCATAGTGCCGCTTCAACTTACCGCAAAGTGTTAGATGCATACCCAGAAGCTAAAATCCTGGGTGTTAGTGCAACACCCAACCGAATTGACGGCTACGGATTAAGGGAAATCTTTGAGCACCTAATTCAGGCAAACGCTTTTAAGGCCTCTGTGGGCGATTTAATCGAGTCAGGTTACTTAGCTCCATTTCGCTTATTTGGTGGTTTTATTGACTTACATATGGGTAATTCACTCTCGCAAGGGGATTATAGCGCAGCACAATTGGGTAAAGCAGTTCATGCCATCGACCCTCAAACAGTAGTCTCAGCTAGGCTCAAGACTGCGCCTGAGAAAAAGACTTGTTTGTTTGCGATTAACGTACCTCACTCAATGGCGATCGCTAACGAATTTCTCAAGCATGGAATTAGAGCTTATCACCTTGATGGAGAATCGCCACTAGAAGAAAGAAGGGATGCTCTAACTCGTTTTGAGCGTGGCGAGATTACAGTCCTGAGCAATGTTGGGTTATTTACAGAAGGGTTTGACTTGCCAGCTATTGAATGTGTCCTCACTGCTCGACCGACCAAGAGCGTTACTTTGTGGCTGCAAATGGTTGGGAGAGCTTTGCGACCTGCGTCTGGCAAAGAGTATGCTATTATCTTGGACTGTACCGACAACTGGCAACGTCTTGGTAAACCAGATCAACAGAGAACTTGGACGCTCTCACCAGTATCAGCTGAGCCAGGACTTGGTAGTTGGAACTGTCCGCAGTGCAAACACGTATTTGTGCCGATGCCAGCTTTGGTGACCATTACCAAGATTTGGGACGCAGAAGAGCTTGTGCAAAAACTTGCATCAAAAGCCAATTGCCCTGCATGTGGCGAATCAGTAACTTATACCCGCATAGACTCAACCAAAAACGAGACAGATTTTGATCCGGACTTGCCAGTACAGCTAATTGATGGTAATAAAATTCAGTTTAAGGAAATTCCTACAGGAGCGCGATCGCACATCGTCAACCTTTTTATCAATGCCGAGAAACAGATCCGCGCTCATTCCTTGTTAAAAAACCAAAAATATTCCCGACTAGGCATACTCACTGAAAATGTTCTAAATCGCAAAGACCTTACTTTGGATGACGTTCTTTTCAGGTATAGTGATCATGGACTTGCAACACCAAGAGAGCGCCGAGACTGCAATAGTTTCTATTTTGAAGCCGCAAATTATAAAGCATGTTCATGCCAACGACTGGCAGGCAATTTCAAAGCTGATGGAAAATCGTACAAAAGAAATTCGCTCTGTTGTGTGGAAGTCGCTATCACCTGAAGTTTGCGCTCTCATCCACAAGCTTAAAGAAGCTTCAGAACAAAGAGATAATACCAAAGTCGAAAGTATTAAAGTTGATTCATTGGTAAAATTCATTGACAAGCGTACTTGGAAAAGCTTTAGGGTTGTCGCTATCAATGCCGGAGCAAAAAAGGCGTGGTTGGAAACGATTCCCACACCTGTTACTTTCGATGAGATAGATCTGGTACTTCTTTGAAAGAAGCATCATGGCTACTATCTTCATCCAGATATTGAGGAAAAAATACGAGAACTTTCTTTAGTGTTGCGAATGTCGTCTATTTTTCTCTCTATCAAGCTAACAACCTAACGGTAAGTTGATCGTCATGTCTGATTGTTCAATCAGGCTCGTTAACTCTCAAACCAATAGTCAGTGAACATCCCCGATCAACAGAGTGATCGCCCTCCATCATTGTTTTCCAGAATTGTGCAAATCACTTACATTGGATACTCCCGCATCGCCGTATCAATCGCCACCAAGTCATACGGTGGGTCAAAGGGTCGCCTGTTTTTGATTGGAATTGGCACTGCCAACACTCCCATTTTGGTAGGCAAATGTTTGACTGGAGTATCAATACATATCCCAGTCATGCAAGCCCAGTCATACCATTGTTGCTGTTCAGGTGTAAGAGTATTTGGATCTCGCTTTTTAGCTTCAGTTTTCTTAACTAACAAGCCTTCCTCCAAGCATTTCACGAAATATCCTTCACGGTTAGCGACTTTGCCTTCTTTAGCCTTTTGATCAACGTAAGCGATCGCTTCTACAAACTTCTCCCCATGCGCTGCCCACAACTTTTCTGCCTTCGCTGGGACTAAATGAATATCAGCATTTTTCAACAGGAGCATGATTTCATCGGGGAATGGTGCAGCACTACCAGTTTCAACACTCTTAATCGCTATCAGCTTAGACACGGTTTGAGAGCAAGCGTCCAGTAACCGACTTCCAACACTTGCTAGCACCTCTAAAACGAGTAGGGGGACTTTGCTTATGGCGATCGCTCTCTTGACCACAGACTGCGCCGTTAATCCCTCCTGTTCCATCTGCCTTTGTATTTCTACCCCAGTGTCTTGATCATAAATCGGAGGAATTTGAGCATAACGATTCCCATCCGGCAAGCTGCGCCAAATTGAAGGGGTGTCCGTAATAGGGACACTAACTTCATGTTGTTGTTTATTTATTAATTTATTAACAACAACATTGTTTGCATCCGTCTCGTGGTCGTCCTTATTACGGACTACCCCATCATTGCTGGTTAGTTGCTGTTCATTTTCAACTGACTCAGTATCTTGTATTTTAGGAAACTCTACAATTTTCTTTGTACGGATGTCCGTAATACGGACTACTGGTTCTGGCAGCCACTCTTCAACTGGTTTGAAGAAATATTCGGTGCTGGTTCCTGGGCGATCGCTCTTGCCTAAAATGTTTTGTCCAACTGCGATGGATAGTCCCTTGAGAACTGTTTTGCGATCGCACCCAGTTCTCGCAGCGACATTTTCAGCTGATTCGGTGAACGTTCCCCCGGAAATGGTGCGGTACAAAACTTGGTGCAGGGTGAATGACTCTACTAACGTTGGCTTGGCTTCAGCTGTCTTGCAAAGCCTGTAGAGAGCTGTATCTTTTAATTCTGGCGGTAGGCTCTGTATCCACTCTAAACTTATCCGCTGAGTACCAGCTTTATCAAGCTCAAATGTGGGTTTTTCCCATAAGGCATCCGTTCCCGCGCTATGTTCCGGGGAATTTGATATGATTGGAGTCATATACTTTTAATAGATTTTTGTAACTAACCCCTGCTGGCAAGCCTATCAAACTAGCTGTAGGGGTTTTACGTCGTTAATCAAAGATATTGGCAGATAACACTTTAATCGCGAGCAAGTCCAAAGTGGGAATGCAAGCAAATCGTTTTCTTTTCATCTGTATCGACCATATCATACAATCAATACAAGTGACATCAAGAGCAAAAATTAACCCGCAGCGTGATTTGCAACGGGTTGAGTCGGGTTTGATAAAGTAAAGCGAGTAAGTACCTGAAAAGGTCTTTTTAGATCGAGGTTACCTTTCAGGCGATAGATTCCCCCACGAAACGAGTATTTTCGATTCCGATTTTCTGTTCTACGACTTCTAATCTTCGCTTCAACTCTGTGAGATCCATTGTTTCGTGCTGTTTGGTCTCTAGATACGTATCCACAAAGTCCAGAATCACCTCTGTTGCTGTTCTGTTGTCTTGTTTAAGTCTCTTGACGAACTCATCTTTTTTGTCTGGGTCGATCTCTACCGAAATAAAAGTTCTTTGCTTTTTAGCCATAAGTCACCTTCAATATATATCCCCAATTTAGAGCAGTCAGCAAGTGTATTGCAACGTATTGATGGCTTGAGTTACTCGTATTGATTGTATTGACGTGTATTGATTAAAAGTGTAATATATAAATATCAGGGAATTCAAGCTTTATTTATTTACCAAACCAAAAATACTCAGGCGATCGCTCGGAGCCTAGGAAACTTGTGCGATGCCGAAGGCAACGGCTGAAGCCGTATCGCCTGAGTGAATCCCGTGTACTTACAGGAGTTTTAGTCCATGCTACAACATTCTCATAAAGTCAGCGCTGACGAACAGACCATCGCGCAAGCCGAACTCAACGCATACATCAACCAACAAGCTCAAGCTATAGCCCCCGAGCCAGAAGTTCAATTCATCGACCTCGACGGCTTCTACAACTATGAAGCGCTTGCTAATGGTGAAACCATAGCCACCATCACTCATGACTGTGAAGACTTCGTAACTCAGCCGTGGGTAGTCATGGTAGGCGATGTGGAAGTACACCGCGCCGATACTTGGGCAAAGTGCGCTCACTACATCCAGTGGCACCATAAGCGAGGAACACTGCCTAAGCTAAAAACCGTATCAGCTGAAGAACTACTGGACTTGCCTTTTGACCAATTGACGAGTGTTGAATGGGAGCTACTAAAACAGTACGAGCCACAATTTGACTGCTTTATAGCTGCATAAAAACTACTGGGGACTCGTCAATAGTCCCCAATCTTTTACCTGATTCAACACGAAATTATAACATGAGCGATATTATACCACAAAAGGTTTTGGGTCATTTTGCAATTCGTACTATTGAAGACCTCAGCCGCCTTTCAAATATGCTTGCCAAGAGTGGGTATTTTTCTGACAGTAAGGAAGCCGCCCAATGTGGA
>CAZZVG010000395.1:0-6116 GCA_964657295.1 Iningainema sp.
AATCTATATTCTTGACTCGCATCTCCAACCAGTTCCAATTGGGGTAAGGGGTGAACTTTACATCGGTGGTATTGGTCTGGCTCGTGATTATCTTAACCGTTCCGAGTTAACCCAAGAAAAGTTTATCGTTAATCCCTTTAGAGAGAACAAAGAGCAGGGATCTCTTAGCAGGGGTACACAGGAGAAATTGCAGCAGTCTTTCCCCTCTGCTTCTTCTGAGTGGCTCTATAAAACGGGTGACTTAGCTCGTTACTTACCCAATGGTAACATTGAGTTTCTTGGTCGCATTGACTACCAGGTGAAAATTCGTGGTTTCCGTATTGAACTAGGAGAAATTGAAGCGGTACTAAGTCAGTATTCTAGCGTGAAACAAGTTGTAGTTATAGATCGAGAGGATGTACCAGGTGACAAGCGCTTGGTGGCATATATAGTTCATGACCAAGAACAAGTTCCCAAAGTAAGCGAACTTCGCAGCTTGCTGAAGGAGAAATTACCAAACTACATGATGCCATCTGGGTTTGTGATGCTAGAGGCTATACCCTTGACTCCTAATGGCAAAGTCAACCGTAAAGCTTTGCCAGCACCGGATACAATACGAACCCATTTAGAAGAAACTTTTGTCACTCCACGCACGCCAACCGAGGAGGTACTTGCTGAAATCTGGACTGAAGTACTTCGGCTCAAGCAAGTAGATGTTCATGATAATTTCTTTGATCTTGGTGGTCATTCCTTGGCAACAACTCAACTGCTCTTCCGCATACAAAATACTTTCAATGTAGAATTGCCCTTACACACCCTGCTGGAAACACCTACACTTGCGGGGATGGCTTCAGCCATTGATCTTGTTCGTCAAGTGAAACCCACTTCATCTGCCACAATCTCTGTCACGGATCTCAGTGCAGAAACTATTTTGGATGATACAATTTATCCGGCTGGCATACCCTTTGAGTATGTTGCCCAGCCAGCACGTATTTTTCTAACTGGAGCCACAGGCTTTCTAGGAGCTTTTTTACTCTATGAACTCCTGCAGCAGACTGACGCTGACATTTGTTGCTTAGTACGCACTTCTAATACGGCAGAAGGCTTCAAGAAAATACAAGCGAATCTTGAATCTTATTCACTCTGGAATGAATGTTTTAGTTCCAGAATTATCTCAGTTGTCGGCGATTTATCTGAGCCACTTTTTGGTCTAGGCGATCAAGAGTTTCAATTGTTGGCAGGTACAATAGATGTCATTTATCATAACGGTGCATTAGTTAATTTCGTTGAACCATACTCTAAACTTAAGACCGCTAATGTTCTTGGCACTCAGGAAGTCTTAAGATTAGCAAGCCAAATTAAAGTCAAGCCGATACATTATATTTCCACCCTTTCTGTTTTCCCCTGGGAGGAGGATTTTTCTGGCGAGCATATATTCCGAGAAAATGACTCTTTAGATCGTGGTAGTCTTGTTGGTGGCTATGAGCAGAGTAAATGGGTTGCGGAAAAGTTAATTACAATTGCACACACTCGCGGACTTCCTGTCAGTATTTATAGACCGGGAAGAGTATCGGGGCACAGCCAAACAGGGATCTGTAATACAGATGACTTAATGTCGAAAATGATCAAGGGTTATATTCAACTCGGAAGTGTTCCAGATATAAACATAACGGTAGATCTGACTCCTGTGGACTATGCGAGCAAATCTATCATTTATTTATCAAGGCAAACAAAATCATTAGGGGAAACCTTTCACATTCTTAATCCCTACCCAGCCGACTGGAACAGCGTTATCACTTGGGTTCGCTCTTTTGGTTACCTGCTCAAGGTAGTTTCGTATAATCAGTGGCGAACCCAACTGCTCAAAGTTGCCGAATATTCTCCCGAACATCCTTTGTACCCAATGATACATACATTTACAGAGGAAGATGATAAGTCAGTAAAGGTACACTTCGACTGTCAGAATACGCTCAACGGGCTTGCGGGAACCTCTATCATCTGTCCAGAAGTAAGCGCCGAATTACTTAGTACCTACTTCTCATACTACATTCATACTGGTTTTATAGAAGCTCCACGGAAAATCGATCAATTTCAGTAAATCGCAAGTACATTGTATTTTAGGATACACTAATGAGAATTTTTTGAGATGCACCGTACTTGAGCGATCGCACGTTTGTAAATAATTTACAAAAATGCAATACAATAAAGTAATGGAACGAAGTACAATAACGACTTTTATGCAGGCGTACAATTTGTTACAGGAGGCTGTAGGGCTATTGTATGCCCAATCACAATCGTGTATTGAGCAAGAAAATTATACTGATGCTAGTCTATTAGAAGCAAAAGCTGATAAGTTGTTTGAAGAAGCCGACTCAATTCTGTTTATATTGTCGGAGCAAAGCAATGGATAAAGAAAAAATTCGTACCAAGGGGCGAGAAGCAGCAGAGTTCAGCAAACAAGGCGTTGAACTTATTAAGGCTGGAAAGTACAAAGAAGGGCATTCTTATATGCGCCGAGCTTACTTGGCAAGTAAGGAATGTCAGTTGCTAATTAACGAGGGTCGGGTTCAAAAAACCTTAGAGCAATTTGAGGAGATTCAAGCTAGTTAATGATTACAACAGGTGTTACTGAATTGGGTTGTCAGAAAAAATTTAAGAAAGCAGGCAAGCTAGGGCAGAGGATTGTGTTTTTGAATCACGTTCTACTAGCACCTTAAGTACTTTAATTGATTACTCCTATACCTCTTCGTTCGGAAACCTTCTCCATAGAAATTATTTGATTACAATAGCTTACCATCTGTTTGAGAAAGTTTCTTTCCTACCTGTGTTTTTATTCCTACTATGACCGAAACAGCTTATGCTGCTCGTACTAACAATGCGTTTGTTTTGACTGAAACCGTAACAATTGCTGAACTGATGCACCAAGGTGCAACCCATGAGGATATTCGGCAACGAGTATTGGTAGAAGACTTGTTTCAAATGCGATCCCAAGTGTCTCGTGAGCGTGCGCTGCAAACTATACTCAAGCGCCTTCATCAAGTACCAGAGGCGTACATTAAATTAATAGCAACTGGCAATCCTGATACTCGCCGACTCACTATCCTGTTTCTGATTTTGCGAGAACATCGCCTACTGCGCGAACTCATTGCCGAAGTCCTGCTCGACAAATTGAAAGGTTATGATTATGTGGTAACGCTTCCTGAGTTACGAACCTTCTTTGAAGGGAAACGAGACCAGAATTCAACTGTGGCTGCATGGTCTAACTCCACCTATAAAAAGGCTGCTAGCAATACTGTATTGGTACTGGTAAACGCGGGTTTGTTGCAGCTAACTTCACCACGAGGAAATTATCAAATTCGTGCTGTTCCGGTGCCATCCCCGCTTCGTCAGCAACTTCTCGCTGATGGGCTAGGTCATTACTTGACTCTAATGCTTGATGTTTAATCGACGGCTAAGGCTTTAAATACTGCGTCTACTGGGTCAGCGTAAAACGATGTCTGAAATTTAGCAAATAGTTCTGGTGGGACACTGGCTAAATCCACGGCGCTGGCCATTGGTAAAAGGATGCGTTTTGCTCCAGCATCGAAGGCTACTTGCAGGCTACCCACTAAGTTACTTACTGGCGTAATTGTACCTCCTAAAGTCATCTCACCAAATATGGCAAATTGTGTCTGGACGCTCCGTTTCAGGGAGGCAGAGCATAAAGAAACGAATAATGCTAATCCACTTTCCTCTGGTATCCCAGCACCTTGCAAATCAATTAACTGTAGTAAGAAATCCCTATTGCCTGGGTGAATGCTACTACTAACCCGATGAGCATTAGCTTTGAAGTAATTCATGGCAATATTCAAGCGATCCTTCATCTTGCTAGTATTTGCTACACCAGTACGTACCAACTTGCCATTACCAGGTACTGCTTGCAGTTCGAGTTTGAATGTGCTGATTATGCCGCTATCTGCAATACTGACAAAGTGTAAATGACCAGAAGTCAGCACATCTTGGCTAATTAAGCTTGACCCTCCTTGTTCCGGGATTGAAACAAAATACTCGTCTAAAGTTTCCAGGTCAATGTAACTGAAATGCACATCATAAAATTCCATGCCGCCAATTTTTTTGAGCTGTTCTTTGACTCGCCGCCGCACCCGTAGTGCATACACTAGAACTTCACGCACATCTTGTTTGCTAAATGAACCATCTGGAAAGAGCAGTTTCAGTAGCCCAGATAGGGTTTTGCGGACTGCTTGCACATCTCGTTGCTTGAGGTTATTACCCAATCGAAAGAAGGGGTCAATCGCATCAGCAAAACTGCGTTTACGCATTTCCCGCAGCCACTCAGCTAAGTAATCAACAATGAACCCGTACTCGTTGGTAAAATTTTCTGGGCTAAACTTGGGGATTTCCCAGCCAGGAATATAGGCGTGAAAGCGGTCGAAGAACGCCGTATCAATCATAGCTTCGGGGAAAGGTGCGAGCAAGTGAGAGGTTTTCACCAAGGATTCCACGCTTTGATTAATGTTGCCAACAAAGACCATAGAAGCATTGGCGGTAATCTCAGCCTTACCTCTTGCAAAGGAACCCGATGCCATGTAGTCTTTCATGATTTGCACACCATCATTATCATGAAAGCTGATGCCTGCTACCTCATCAAAGGCAATCACGTCAAATAAACCTACCAGTCCCACACGACGGGTGGACATATTGTAGAAAAGGTTGGCTACTGTGGTTTTACCACCGGAAACAAGGATTGAGTTAGGAGAAACTTCTTTGTAAACGTGGGATTTGCCTGTAGAACGTGGACCAAGTTCGCAGCAGTTGTAGTTATTTTCACAAAGGGGTATTAAACGGGCAAGTAAATGCCATTTCACTTCTTCACCGACGTTAGTAGGTTCCAGTCCCGTTGACCGAATCAGTAAATCAATCCATTCGTTGCGCGTAAAAGCTGGACGGCCTGCAAACAATTCATCCATATCCACATTGGGCATTTGGATCGGTTTGAGGCTTCCTACAATGAAGGGGCTGGGTTTTATACCTGCTTCGTACTCAAGTTGTAGGATGCACCAGATACCACTACCCAAAAGTTTTGGATTGGGTTTGACAATTTCCGGATCGATGACTATGCCCTTAATACCTAGGTTCATTAAAGTACCTTGGTAAATGTCATCTCTTTCGTTGAGAGTTACTGTTACTTGGTCAATGATAGTGAATCGCCCCAATTCCCGAATCTTAGATTTAACTTGTTCTGCCTCATCGGGACGAACATAATTCTGAGCCAGGATGTTCTTTACACGAGCGACTCCCTCCTCAATGGTAGTTTCATCGTCGGTCGCGCAGTACATACCCAACAGGTACTCCAGTACATAAACGGGTACATTAGCACCTTCTTTGATACGTTTAGTTAGGTTTTTACGCACTACCTTTCCAGGGTAAATGCTGTTTAGCTTTTGGTTCAGGTCGTCCATTTTAGGGCAGGGGCAAGGGGGATAATCTGATATGACTTAATATTGTGACTATATTGGCTTAAAAATCTCCAAAGTCGTTAGCGATACCTAAGCTAACTGCCCAATTTTCTCGTAGCAATTCACTTTCGTCATCTGCATCCTTGACTATTAAAAAGGCGTTACTAGGCGGATTAGCGATAGTCATGGTCAACCTGAAGCTAATTTCCCGTTCGCTGGGATGGCGGCTGGTGCTGCTTAAGTTGGCTCCTCGTACATCTGTTATGGGTGAATTGGTTTGGGGATCGTACAAGGCAACTGTAATTTGACGCGATCGCCATCTCCCCTCAACTGCATCAGTTTGTACTAATGTCAAGCTAAAACGATTATTCGTTACCCGCCGGACTCTGGCACTGACCTGTACTCCTACTTTCCGGGCTGGGCCTTCATCACCTTTTACTGCTCGTTGGTGATGATAGGTGATTATAGGTACGCACACTTCCTGAAGGGATGCGCCGCCGTAGACAAACTGCGCCCCGGCCCCTTGAACGGCAAAACGTAAACTGCCACGCGGTACGATGGCAATCATGTCATTTTCTATGTAGGGCAAGCTGAAGTGCAGCAAGGTTGGGTCATTTACCTGTTTCCGTGCCAGCAAATAGCGGCGTTTGCTTTCCAACACTGCTTCACCACTTGGTAAGG
>CAZZVG010000396.1:0-6116 GCA_964657295.1 Iningainema sp.
CGTACTTCTGCCGCTGCTGTATATTTAAAACGTCTCGAATGGCAACTGTATTTTCAAATTCAGCATCAGCAAGTTGCTGCCTGAGCATTTTTAGTTGGTTATATTTATCACGCACCTGTTCAGTAGAAGCGTTTCCAGCCATCAAGTCATACAATTCCTGTTGCGTTTGACGCACTGCAAGTCTTTTTTGGGTAATTTGGTCTTTAGCTTGCTTGCGAATTGTTTTAATTTGTTGTACCTGCTGAGGTGTTAAGTTCAATTCTTGCAGCCATCCAGCAGGTTTGCGGGGATTCTGAGGAGGTGAAGTTGTTGGGGTTTGGGCAACAACTTCGGGTGGTGAAATGACTTGAGCAAAGATACTCGCGCCACTAAAGGTAACGATCGCAGCCACTATAGTAGAGACGCGACGCAGCAACATAATTTATCTCCTATAATTATTAAGTTAATCAGTAACAGGTTCTGTGACCGCTAATGAGTCTCCATCTGGGGAAGTACTGATTGCTCCCTGCCAATTAGTTTCCATAAATCTTTCCAATTTGGCAAGTTCAGCCGCAGTTGGTGGGGGAGGTATCAAGGCTTGATAACCAACGACAGCAGCGACTAAGGAAGCCGCAACGGCGGATGGAACCAGCCATAGTGGACGACGGCGTTTTAGGGACGTGGGCATTGATGTCGGACGACGATCGCGATCGCGTATGCCCCAGTGACGCAGAGGCAATGTCTCGACATTTTGTAGAATCTGCTGTTCTAAGTCTGTAGCAGCTGGGGGAACTTCTGGACGATGTTGACGCAGAAAATTAACCAGGTTTTTGTCATCATTGGAAAACTGAGTCATGGCTGTACTCCCTGTTGCTGAAGAAATTGACGCATACCAGCACGAGCATGGAATAGGCGTGACTTGACTGTTCCTACGGGAATCTCCAAAATTTGGGCAACCTCTTTTTGAGGCACTTCCTCCAAATCATGCAACACTAGAATTGTGCGATGTTCAAAACTCAAGCTTGCCAGTCCCCGTTGTACCAAGTCTTGATAGTGCAGATCCATCAAATCGGGTGCATCCTGTTGGATCGGAGTTTTTTCTTTAAGAGTCTGCAATTGAGTCCGCCCAAGAAAAGTTCTTTGTCTTTGATCGGAAGCCACATTCCAGGCTATCCGGTAAAGCCAGGAGGAGAATTGTGCCGTTCCCCGAAACTTGGGTAAACCTTTCCAAGCCCGCAGAAACACTTCCTGAACCAAATCATCCAGAGAAGATGGATCGCACAGTTGATAGAGGATTGATCTCACCCTTTGCTGATGACGACGGTAAAGCAGCCGAAAGCATTCTGATTCACCCCGGAGACATCGTTGCACCAGGTAACTATCTGATTCATCTTCCGATTTGCCATCAAATTGACTATCGTTTGAAACCTTGGTTGGCACAACTAACACCTAAGGAGTCCCCCCCATCCTTTTTCTTGCTTTTACTTATAAGACTGGGTGAGTGAGAGAAAGGTTCAATCGTGAAAGGGAGTGCGGTATGTTCTAGCGATCTCGTCTCTCAAGGTTAGTCCACTCCCTCAATAGGACTTACCCTCTTTCCATCGCCCAAGTACTCGCTGATTATCTGGCGGACATTAAAATATACTGCTCGCAAACGAACACGAATGTTTGTAAAATTTACACTTGTAAAAAACAGAAGAATATTTCCAAAGCGTGAGGAGTATTGATTTGGTTAGTACAGCAAATGCCTCAATTTTTACTAGCTTATAAGAAAGCTGAAGAAGTTGAAATTATCAATGGTAGATAATATCCCAAAGCTTTTATACCTTGACTCACTTTCTCAATCGAAGCCTGAACGACCTGGATGGTCGCTAACTTTTGGAGCTACTTGTCAAGATGCAGCCGCAGTTTGCCTGGATAACCAAAATCATCCAAATCGTGTTAATCTTCTCATCGATGGCATACAAGAAACGCAAGTTGAACTGCAATGGAATCCGATTAATGACATTGTACGTCGCTTTAATGCCGATCAAGAAGTTGCTACCGAGTATGGGGCATATGGAATTGCTGCGCTCCTTATGCCTTATCTGACAGGTCTCACAGTGATTGAGCGCTCTATTAAAGGCACAAGTTTTGGCTTTGACTTCTGGTTGGGTTCTATTGATGATCAAAATTCTTTATTTCAAAGAAAAGCTCGCCTGGAAGTTTCAGGGATTCGTAGAGGCTCTGGAAGCATTATTAAATCTAGAGTTAAAATGAAACTAGAACAGATTAGCCCCTCGGATACTTTGTCCCCCGGCTACGTCTGTGTCGTCGAATTTGGCACACCACGTACCCGTGTAGTTGAAAAATGCAAGACGTAGAAATTCTTCATCGAGAAGCAATGGAACTTGTTGACCAAGCTTTTTTAGCCCGCCAAAGGGGTGATACCACTGTCGCTTTGGAGTTAACCAAAGCAGCCTTTTCTCAAGAGCGAGCTGCCGCAGACCTAGTAGCAGACTTATTTGACCTTGAGCCGACTAGATCAGTTCTCCATCGTAGTGCCGCAACGCTTGCTGTAGAATGTTCAGAGTTGCGAGAGGCTGAAAAGTTGATTGGACGGGCGCTTGCAGGTAATCCGCCTGATGATATCGCTAACGAACTGCGGGATTTACTTCTAGAAGAAATTTATTCTCGCAGGCAGGTGATTGGGCACTAAACAAACTGTTCTTGCATTCATCAACAATTTAAAATGTTTTTGGAATCCCAACCTCCTGAGTCTAAGTAATAATCACTGGGCTAATTTCATTTTTCAGTTTGAGTTTAAGCTCCTCTGTAATGGGTAGATCTTTAATTTCTCTCAGGAGAAAACTTATAGATTCGGTTTTGCTACGTTCAGTATAGACAGCCTTGAGAATGGCTTCAATTCCAAAGCCCGCAATAGCATCCCCAACAACGGTGATTAGACCTAGGAGTGCTATACCTCCAAGGATGCCAAATGGACCTCCTACGGCTGTGAGGGCCGCAGCAACGGCTGCGGAACTTCCTCCTGATGTGGCGGTTAGAATCACGAGAATTATGCCAGGAAGACCTAGCCCTGCAAGTTTTTTAACGACTTCGTCCATTGGAATTACCTAAAATTCTGACGTTTTAGTTCAAATACTTGCTTCAAATCCACGTTTCCGCCACTGATGATCACACCAATTCTCGCCTGCGGTGCTTTCACAACTCCTTCAAGGAGGGCGGCGGCGGCTAGAACTCCGGTGGGTTCAACGACAATTTTGAGGCGTTCCCATAAAAAGAACATGGTGCGGAGAATTGCTGACTCTGATACTGTCACCATATCATCTACGTAATGCAGTACCAAGGGAAAAGTTATCAACCCGAGGCTAGGAGTACGTGCCCCATCAGCAATGGTATTAGGGTTGTTGACAGTTTGTAGAGTTTTGGTGTAGAATGATCGTGTAGCATCATCAGCAAGTTCTGGTTCGACTCCGATAACTCGACAATTCGGTAAAACTGCTTTGGTGGCGATCACCGAACCGGAAAGTAATCCGCCACCGCCACAACAAACTAACACTAAATCTACACCAACGTCCTCAATCAGTTCTTTGGCTGCTGTTCCCTGTCCCGCGATTATATGAGGATGATCGTAGGGGGGAATCAGGGTTAGATGGCGATCACTTGCCAAACTTTGGGCTAATTCTTCTCTGTTTGTTTGCTGACGATTGTAAAGAATCACCTCAGCACCATACTCACGAGTTGCAACTTGCTTGACGCTTGGGGCATCGTCAGGCATAACGATAGTCGTGGGGATATTCAGCAATTGTCCGGCAAGGGCGATCGCTTGGGCATGATTTCCAGATGAAAATGTCAGAACGCCTTTTTGTTTTTGTTCTTCAGACAGCTGTGATAAAGCATTATACGCACCGCGAAACTTAAAAGATCCAGTGCGTTGAAAATTTTCACACTTGAAAAACACTTGACTCTGAGTACGTTCGTTGACGGTTCTAGAGGTGAGTACTGGGGTGCGGTGAGCAATACCCGCAAGACGTTGGGCTGCTGCTTCCACATCTGTTATAGTGACTTCATGATGCTGTGCCATCTGCAGTATCCTCACTAAAAAAGTAATCGTGCCAATCACACACGGGCTGGTAGCCGATGATTCGGTAGATATGATTAGATGTGGGATTTGCCACGTCTGTCAATAAAAAGCAAAATCGACACCCTCGTTCCAGCAGGGTTTGACTCAATGCCGCTACACAAGAAGTTGCATAGCCTTTTCTTCGGTACTCTGGAGGTGTGTACACTGGTCCAATCCGACTACCGTTCGGTGTTGATACTCTACCACAAACCATTGATACAGGTGTTCTATCCTGCCAAAAATAAAGGTTGTTCTGACTCAAATGATGTTTGACAATACGTTCTACATCTCCCTCAACAGCCCTGATCGCTTCTATTGCAAATGCTTTATACCAATGCACCAACAAGTTAAAATCATCCTGAGTCGCATGGCGGAGATAGCATGAACTTTCATTACCAATTCCCTAAAACCTCGCTACATATCAAATATTCTGTAAGGGCGAAGATCCCTTCGCCCCTACTTAAACATATTTCTGTGTAAACTTGTATATAAGGTCTACCCTGCCTTTGCGTAACATTGCTGGATCTAATCTTTCTGTGGTATTGCAAGTCATTAATACAACCAGTTGTTGTTGGATCTGAATTCCGGATTCTTCGATCACACTTTGGTACAATGTGCCATCTAGTAAGCTGAGAATGTGTTCTGTCTTGTTATTATATTGAGCCACTTCATAAGCACGATTTTGTGCTAAGTTATCGGCTTCATTAATAATAATACAAATACGTTCTAAGTATGTTGGCGGGACAAAGTTAGCGATCGCATCATGATCCAAGATAAAGATGACATACCCTAAAGGCACAAGAATTTCTTTAGCGACTGCTTGTGTCCATGCTGTTTTACCTGTACCGGGTTCTCCATGTATCAGAACCGCTAACTGCTTTTGATTAAGAATCGCCTGCTGTACAGTGTCAGTAAAGCTTTGAATATCTGAGGGAAAACTGCGAATGGGAAATTGACTATGCAGTTTGCCGACACGACTTTGATATCCACTCAGCATGACTGCTAAATCGTAAGTTGCTTTGTTAATGAGTGGTGCTAAATTTTTTGCCATTAAAGTGTATTGTCGGCGTCCCCTCTCAAAAGGGTTAATTTGCAGCCAAATGTCATGGCTACACCAGTATGCATTGACTGTGTTGACAACATCAAGACGATCCCAGTTGAGAAATTTTTCTGGAGGGTAAAAAAAATCTCGTTCTAAATAATACTGAGTAATCAAATCGGGAGATCCCAATAAATCTAAGACTCTCAATACAGTAATTTCTTGCAGTCGATGAAGAACGTAATCTATCGGAATGCTATTGCGACTGACAAATTGAATGATTGGTGTTTCTGTAGTCAGAACTTCTTTGTAACGATGATCTGGTGTGAGAAGATCGGGTGTGATGTAATTCCAGTATTTCTCAAATTCGTAACGCGTATTATCAGATGCGACATTCAGTAAATTTGCCCACCAAGTATAATTATTTCGACCTAAAGTATCAGCAATATTACTCGTTAAATTTAAAGTTTTTTGAGTTAACTCCCGCGTATCGTTACAAAAAAGTTCCCACAAAAACTGCCATTCCAATTCTCGATTTAATGGTCGCCAACCACTTGTCAGTAAACTTTGACGATTGTTATTTGTGGAAGTGCCTTCGTTGCTTCGATAATAATCAAATTCCATACTTTCTCTGGATACAGTGTTAATTAGGACTGAGGAGTTTCGCTATTAATTTTAACAACTTCTACTTGCAAAATACTCATGGCTTACCTCTAGTGGCGGTAGATGAAGTCTACAAATGGGCTGGTGATAAATGTCAATTCGACCTTTATTGAATACCGCTAAGCAGAATTACTCTTTGATTGTAGTATATGTATTATAAAATGTCAAGAGTTCACATACCGCAATCCCAATCTCATCACTGCCATATAAATCCTACTCTCGAAATTAATGCAGACTTCACATGACTCTATGCCTGATGATTTGAACTCACATGTTTCAAATCTGGTTAGCTCCAATCTCCCCCTCTCCCCC
>CAZZVG010000397.1:0-6098 GCA_964657295.1 Iningainema sp.
CCGTCTCCCCTGATATAATATTCTTCTATTTTATATGAGAGCAATTTCAGGATTAGTCATATTAACCATAGTTACGCCCTCAGTCGTTGTGGCTCAAGAACAATCTCTGAAGATTGTGTTTCCCCAAACCAACTACAAAACAACTGCCGAAAGATTATTCTTCCTTGGTACAGCACCACCATCCGGACAAGTGACAATAAATGGTAAGCAGATCAACCGCAGCAAGGCTGGTCATTTTGCCCCAAGTCTCCCTCTACAATTGGGAGAGAACCTTTTTACTGTGCGCTACCTGAATCAAGAAATTCAGATTAAGGTGACAAGGGTTTCTATCCAACCTGAAGTTCCACAAGGATTAACCTTTGCCAAAGATTCTCTGATGCCAGCAGTGGATATCGCCAGACTTCCAGGGGAACTTATCTGTTTGAGTGCGTCTGCGATTCCGAATGCCAATGTTTCTGTAAAGTTAGGCAACCAAACAATTTCCCTGTTATCTCAACCGCAACAAGCACAACTCCCAAATAACTTGGCGGTATTAACGGGACGAAATCAGTCTTCTAGCCAATCCACAACTGGCAAATACGAGGGTTGCACAACTGTAGAAGCAGCGGGTGATTTAGGAAAACCTCAGTTTCAACTAACACTTAACGGGCAGACAGTATCTCAACCTGGTGTCGGCAAAATTCAAATCCTCTCTCCTGCACAGTTGCCAGTTGTCGAAGTGATTGCAGAATCAGGTGTAGCTCGCACTGGTCCGAGTTCAGATTATTCTAGACTTACACCCCTACCTAAAGGTACGCGATCTACAGTTACAGGTATTGAAGGTGACTGGTTGCGTTTGGACTATGGTGGTTGGATTAAAAGTCAGGAGACTCGCATTTTACCAGGAGCCAAGCCGCCACAGACGATTATTCGTTCTGTGGGGTATCGCCAGCTCAAGACGGTAACAGAAATGGTTTTCCCTCTGGAAGTGGCTGTACCGGTGAACGTACAGCAGGGAAATCGCACTTTTATTCTCACTCTTTACAATACAACTGCTCAAACAGATATTATTCGCCTGGATGACAATCCTCTGATTTCTCGCTTAGATTGGCAACAGCTTCCCGCACCCTTGAAAGGTGTACAATACACGTTTAATCTGAAGAAAGACCAACAGTGGGGATATCAACTGAGATACAAGGGGACTAATTTGGTGTTATCTTTACGTAATGCCCCTATTTTGAGCACAAAATCTAAACCTTTGTCTGGAATTAAAATTCTACTCGATCCGGGGCATGGTGGTAAAGAAACTGGTGCGAATGGACCAACTGGTTATTTGGAAAAAGATCTCAATCTAACAGTGTCCAAGTTGCTGCGCGATGAGTTGGTGAAACGAGGGGCAACGGTTGTGATGACACGCCAGGACGATCGCGAACTGTCTTTAGAAGCACGGCAAGAGATGATTGCTAATGAACTTCCATCTGTGGCCATCTCTATTCACCACAATTCTCTCCCCGATGATGGCAACGCGGAGAAAATCAAGGGCTTCGCTTCTTTTTGGTATCAAAACCAAGCCCACAGTCTAGCTGTTTTCTTACATAATTATATAGTGAAACATTCGCACCGTCCTTCTTACGGGGTATTTTGGGATAACTTGGCGCTCACTCGTCCCGCGATCGCACCTTCAGTGCTGCTAGAGGTGGGTTTTATGAGTAATCCCAATGAATTCGAGTTGATTACCAACCCTCAAGAACAAAAGAAGACAGCCGTGGCGATCGCAAATGCTCTTGTTGAGTGGTTTAAGAGTGTCCGTTCTTAGTTTTTCACTCAACGGTGTAAGAGTGCCAATTCTTAATTTTTCCCCCAAAACGCTGAGAATTGATCTAATATATTTCTATAGAAAAAAATATGCCTTATTCCTGATATAGCAGGTTGAAGACTTGAGAATATGAAGTTATTAACAACACAGTTGTGTCGTTGGCAAAACAATAGTTTTTGAGTTTGTAGTTAGGGAAATAGTTCGGGTGGAATCAAGGGTAGATTTGACTATAACTATCTACAAACTGTAAACCATTTCCACCGGAAAAATTCGTCTCGCCTTAATACCTACTTTTTCAGGATGAGCAGCCCAGCGACTTTTCCTAGCTTTCCCAGATCAAAGCTTTTTGAGCAGACAGTTAAGAATTTATCCTTCTCAGGATAGATGTTAAGAACATTAACATCTTGTATACAAACAAGACCTTTCTAGGTTTTTCCGGAAATATCCGGAAATTTGCTCAATCTTTACAGTTTCTTTAAAGATTGGGACGTATTTCTACATGCAAACTTTATATTTAACCATGTAATTACTGAGAATATAGTGATTGTAAATTATCTAAAACAAAATAATGCATACCAGCTTCAACAGGCTCTAAGAGTCGAGATTTCAACCTAAAGAGAGGGTTTTTAAGATAGTTGTCTGTCATACAGATGAAAATATAAAAGTGTATTTTGTTACTAAAAATCATGTTTTAGCAGCATCACTCTGTAAAAATGGATGGGTTTAGAAAATGCTGTTCTGTTTCTGTGCATTTACTGAGATTCTCGAAAACTCTCTGAGTTTGAAAAAGCAAAAATATATTGGCTACCGTTGTCATCGCCAATTCGATCTGTCTAGAATGAGCAGACACTTTAAGAATTTTCGATGTGAAAGTTCAGAAATTGGTTATGGACTACTTGTTTTTATGCTATTGAACTGCTAAAAGATAAGAGACAATGGTTGTGAATGATCATAGAACTAACTGGTAGGGTAGCTTAACCAGATAAGCTTTTTAAAGCATAGCTACTGCAAGTGCTATAGCTTTATCAATTGAGAAGCTTGGTAGTTAGGTTTAGGTAAAAAAAGTCACAACATGTTTTCTCAGCCCTTTGACTACACTACTGGCAATACTTGCATAACAAAAGTTGAATGAAAAAACTCTGTTAGATTTGTACCAAGCCTAGGTACATCAGATATTGTTAGTGTTTCCTTATTTTAAATAACTGCCTCGGTAACTTACTGAAAATACGCTCTTATTAGCTAGAATCGCTTTAAAAAATTGTGGTATGAGATTGATTAACTTATTGAATGTGGCACTCCACAATATCACAATGGTCGAGTTGTTAGAAAGGCTGCAAACAGGCGGTATTGTCTTTACACCTAACGTAGACCATTTGATGAAATTGCAAAGAAATCCAGAGTTTTACAGCATTTACCAAGAAGCTGATTACAGAGTGTGCGATAGTAAAGTTTTAATTTATGTTTCAGCTTTTCTGGGAACACCTATAAAAGAAAAGATTTCCGGATCAGATTTATTTCCAGCTTTTTATAATCACTATCAGCATGATGAAAGTATTAAAATCTTCTTGCTAGGAGGTGACGCGGTAGTAGCTAAGAATGCTCAGCAGAAAATTAATTACAAGGTTGGGCGGGATATCATAGTTGCTGCACACTCACCTTCCTATGGTTTTGAAAAGAAAGAAGATGAATGCCAACAGATTGTAGATAAAATTAACTCTACAGGCGCAACTGTTCTAGCAATAGGAGTAGGTGCGCCCAAGCAGGAAATGTGGATTGGCAAATATAGGAACCAATTGAAAAATATTAAGATATACTTGGCTATTGGTGCGACGATCAACTTTGAGGCAGGAAATGTCCAGCGAGCACCAAAGTGGATGAGCGAGGTAGGTTTGGAGTGGCTTTACAGGCTGTTAAGCGAACCGAAGCGCTTGTGGCGGAGGTATTTGTTGGATGCCATTCCGTTTTTGTGGTTAGTTTTTCAACAAAGGTTTCGCTTTTATAAGAACCCTTGGTCAACGGTAATACATCATAAAGTGAGTGAGATTCAGTCTGTTACAAGAAGTCTTACGAAAATGTAGAAATCGTTTTTTGTTCAACACTGTGTAACAAAGGAACTGGTGGTATGGAGACTAAAGGTAATACTGAAGACATAAATATTCAAAAATATTTGCTAATTCTCAAACGCCACTGGAGAGTTGGCACAGGAGTCTTTGCAACCTTTGTGGCGTTAGCGGGAGCAGCTTTGTTGCTCGAAAAACCTTCATACGAAGCAAGTGGGAAACTGCTGTTCCAAATAAACAGAACCTCTTCTTACACCGGAATTGGAGGACAACAAGGGCAGTTGGAATCCTTGAAGCGTGAGGCGAATCCTCTAGACACGCAAGGTTTGCTTGTACAATCAGCACCGATTATCCAAGAGGTTATCAGCACTCTTAATCTCAAGGATAAACATGGCGTTCGTCTGACTCCAGATGCAGTGACAATTAAAACTGACCCAGTTTTAAATACTGATGTCCTTAAAGTCTCTTTTATATCTAGCAATCCTCAATTAGCGAAAGCAGTCGTCGATCAAGTGATGACATCTTATGTTGCTAGTAATATTCAGTCTAATCGAGCCGAAGCTTCAGCAGCGGAGACATTTATTCAAAATCAATTGCCATGGGCTGAAAAAGAATTAAACCGAAGATCGGAGGCACTGCGTAAATTTAAATCTCAAAATCAAATTATCGATTTGCATGAAGAGACGCAAGGCACAGTGAAAAGTGTGGCAAGTATAGAGGATGAATTAAATCATGCTCGCTCTCAATTATCAGAGTTGACATCTCAAGAAAAAGATCTTCGTCAGCAACTCAATTTTCGTCAAGCTAAGACTGTCGATTTGACTTCTCTGAGTCAGATGCCTGGTGTGCAAGATTTGTTAGGCGAACATCAAAAGGTAGAAACTCAGCTAGCAAATAAACGAAATATCCTGACAGAAGAGAATCCAACCATTGTTGAACTTAAAAAGCAAGAAGCAGGTTTAAGAGCTTTAATACAGGAGCGAACTGACGAGTCATTAGGATATAAAGCAAATATCGCTCCTGGTAATTTGCAGATGGGGAAAATTAAGCAAGACTTAGCTGTAGATTTAGTGAAACTCCAGTCTCAACGTTTGGGTACAGAGAAAAAGATAGAAACATTGTATAAACTTAGAGACGTTTACAGTAAGCGAGCTGGTGTTCTCCCGAATTTAGAGAAGAAGCAAGGAGAATTAGAGCGTAGTCTATCGGTTGCTCAAAAAAGCTACGAAAACCTTTTGACAAAACAACAGGAAACCAAAATAGCAGAAAATCAAAATATCGGCAATGCCCGCGTACTTGAACCAGCTAAAGTTTACAGTAGCCCAACAGCCATGAAAATGAAGCTGGGAATTGGCGTGGGTGGTTTGTTCGGGGGTTTGCTTGTAGGCGTAGCAGCCGCTTTTTTGGTTGATATTATCGACAGGAGGTTAAAGACAGCGAAGGAAGCAGAAGAACTTTTTGGACAAACTCTGTTAGGGTTAATTCCCACATTTGAAACCGAAAACATCTCAACGACTAAAGATCCGATGTTAAGCGGAATCTCTGACAGACTTATTGTTGCAACGTCACCTTGTTCAGTGATTCACGAAGCTTACCACATGCTTCGGGCGAATATGAAGTTTATTAGCTTAGATAAAAAAGTTCGCACAATTGTGGTAACGAGTTCTGTCCCTGGAGAAGGAAAATCAGAAGTTTCTGCTAACTTAGCTACAGTATTGGCTCAAGCCGGACGACGAGTTCTCCTAGTTGATGCAGATATGCGTCAGCCAAATCAACATCACCTTTGGGGTTTGCTGAATTCAGTTGGTTTAAGTAATGTCATGGTAGATGAGGAAAAACTTTCAGTCGCTGTGCAAAAAGTGACACCTCAACTATCTGTTCTAACTGCTGGAGTAATGCCTCCTAATCCATTAGCAATCATCGATTCAGAGCGGATGACGACTCTCGTCGAAACGCTATCTGATCAATACGATTATGTTGTTTTTGATACTCCGCATTTAGTGGGAACCGCTGATGCAGCAGTTTTAGGCAAGATGGTAGATGGAGTTTTAGTTGTGGCTCGCCCTGGTGTTGTCGATTCCAATAGTGTTGCGGCAGCTAAATCTTTACTATCACGTTCTGAAGCTAATGTTTTGGGAATTGTTGCCAACGGCGTCAATATCAAACACGAACCAGGTGGTTTCTTTTACTACCCCAGTCACCGCGCTGATGCCAGTGTTGACAAAGTCAAAGTCAATGTTGAT
>CAZZVG010000398.1:0-6076 GCA_964657295.1 Iningainema sp.
AAGCACCTAAATTTTGTTGTTGTTTACTTTTTCTTTGTATTACTTTATTTGAATCCCATAAAGTTGAGCTTCCCTTCATCTACCAACTGGAGCATGACGAGGATGTTTTAGAGTTTTATGACCAACCGCCTCAAATCAAGCTAAGTTATCAGTCAGAGTCTGGGCGAAATTTAGGTTTCTTCTACACCCCAGACTTGTTTGTCATCAGGACTGATTCAGCAGGATGGGTAGAGTGCAAAACCGAAGGGGAATTGACTAATTTAGCATCAAAAAGCCCTTCTCGTTACTTCAAAGCAAACAATGGTCAGTGGCGGATGCCACCTGGAGAACAATACGCTTCGCCGTTTGGATTTTTCTTCTACCTTTGGGCAGATGCGGAAATCGGGTGGATTTTACAACGAAACATGATATTTCTGGAGGACTACTATCGGGCTGATGAACCTGAAATCAGTGATTCAAGCGCCAAGGCTGTTCTGTTACTTGTTTCCAGCCAACCGGGAATAACACTGAATCAACTATACCAGTATGCTGAGGGAGTCAGTCGTGATGAAATTAACTTTCTGATTGCCACTGAGCAGATTTATGTCGATTTGAATGCAGCTCCCTTAGTTGAGCCTGAGCGGTGCTTTGTTTTTCGTGACAAGCCTTCAGCGTCAGCATATAGGTCATTGGTTTTCTCACAAGCTTCATCTGATGTTATTACAACTCCTGTGTTCGATCTGAGTCCTGGAACATCTGTTTGCTATGACGGCAAAACATTAACTATCACTCTTATTGGCACTACAGAAATATTGCTAAAAACAGAAAACTCTGAAACAGTGGAGATGTCTAAGCAGAATTTTGCCAACTACATGCAGAGCGGAAAGATCACAGTGCTTCGCTCGAATGAAAGCCTAAGCTATGTGTCAGCTTTAGATTTTATCATTAAAGCAAGCGCTAAGGATTTAGAGGATGCTAATCGTCGCTACAAACTTCTCCAACAGTATCTTAGTGGAGAACCAGTACAAGACACCACAGTAACTAAACGCAGCCTTCAATATTGGAAAGCTAAATATTGGCAAGCTGAACAAAAGTATGGGTACGGTTACATAGGGCTTTTATCTTACGACAGTGTAAAGGGCAACCGCAACCGCAAGCTTCCCGAACACTTGTTGTTATTGATAGACAAGTTTATTACAGAGGACTACGAAACCTACAAACAAAAGCGAAAGTTTGAGGTGTATGGCGCTTTTGTTAAAGCCTGTTCAGCAGCAGGAATTCTTGATGAAAATATTCCTTCGTACAAAACCTTTATTAAAGAGATAAAATTACGCTCTGGCTATGAACAGACCCTGAAGCGTGAGGGTCGCCGTGCAGCTTACTCAAAGGAAACGTTTTACTGGGAATTAGATTTAACCACACCTCGGCACGGAGATCGTCCCTTCGAGATTGGCCATATCGACCACACTGAATTAGATATCGAACTCCGATGTTCGCGCACAGGTCGCAATCTTGGTAAAGCTTGGGTAACGTTCCTAGTCGATGCAATGAGCAGGCGGATACTTGCAGTTTATGTCACTTTTGACCCGCCTTCCTACCGCTCCTGTATGATGGTGCTGCGGATTTGTGTACAGCGACACGGACGCCTTCCCCAAATCATTGTGGTTGACAACGGAAAAGAGTTTCACAGCACTTACTTTCAAACTTTGTTAGCGTTGTTTGAATGTACACTCAAGTATCGTCCACCTTCAAAAGCACGGTTTAATTCAGTCGGCGAACGCCTGTTTGGAACTGCCTGCACACAGTTGATCTACAACCTGGCTGGTAACACACAGATTACAAAGTTCGTCAGGTTGATGACTAAATCAGTCAATCCTAAGAATCTCGCCCTTTGGTCAGTTGGACTGTTGTACCTGTACCTATGCAAGTGGGCTTACGAGGTCTACGACACTATAGCTCATCCCGCACTAGGACAAACTCCAAGGGAAGCTTTCACCGATGGAATAACACAATATGGAAGTCGCTCTCATAAAATAATTCCATACGATGAGAATTTTCGACTCCTAATACTACCAACCACAGAGAAAGGTAAAGCCAAAGTCGATTCAGTACAGGGTGTGCAAATCAGGTATATCCATTACTGGTGTAGTGCATTCCGGGATCCAGAAATCCAAAAGACTTGGGTAGATGTGAGGTATGACCCATTTAATGCTGGAATTGCCTATGCTTACATCCGTGGACAGTGGGTGGAATGCATTAGTGAACACTATTCAAGTTTCAAAGGTCGGTCAGAGAAAGAAATCCTTCTTGCTACAGAGGAGTTACGTCAACGCCATAAGAACCACACCAAGAAATTCAAACTCACAGCCAAATATTTAGCAGAATTTTTGTCATCGACAGAGGAAGAGGAGGTTTTACTATCGCAGCGCTTACGTGATGCTCAAGGGCAGGAAGTGTTTAGAGTAATTGCTGGTGGCTTACCAAATCGTAGTCCTTACAGTCAAGCAGAGGAGACTATTAATAATGAATTGAACTCCCACCAAAAATCTTTACCTCAACCAGAATGGAATACACCTGTTGAGCCAAGCAAACTCCAACTATTTAGAAAGTATTAATTGTGTCAACACCTAGAGAATTTCCAATTCAACTGCTTGCGCAACCAACTCAGGCTAAGCTTGATTACTTTCACTCGTATACTATAGCACATCCCCACTTGGATGAAGCCGTTAAAAAACTCAAACTCATTATCCGCAACCCAGGAGAGTCACGAGTAGTTTTTATCTATGGACCGACTGGGGTAGGAAAAACGACGCTACGACTTATAATCGAAAAATGGCTAATTCAGGAGACATTATTAGAGCTAGAAACTGACAGAGGTTGGATTTCAGTTGCTAGCGTTGAGGTGGTTTTACACAAATCTGGCTTATTCAACTCTAAAGACCACCTCAAACGTTGTCTATTTGCCCTAAACGAACCCGAAGAGTTCATTAACCATAAAATTAATTATGGCGTCAAGGGTATCTATCGGAATAACGATGGTCAAATCATCATTGAACCAAGACTCAACGAACCTGAACTGGATTGGGCGTTAGAGCAAGCTCTCAAACACCGTCGTCCATCTATCTTCTTCATTGATGAATTTCATCACATGCTAAAAGTTGCTTCGGGACGTAAACTAACCGATTTGCCGGAAGCGATTAAATCACTTGCAAACAGAACCTCGGTTGTGCATGGGTTGATAGGTACTTATGAAGTGTTAACACTCCACGATGTAGGAGAGCAGTTGAGTCGGCGCAGCGTATACCTACACATCCCTCGTTACCGTGCCGACTGGGAGGAGGAGAGATTGATCTATCAAAGTGTTGTGTGGAGTTTCCAACGGGGAATGCCAATAGAAGAGGAACCGGATTTATTATCTCATTGGGAATACTTATATGAGCGCAGTCTTGGATGCGTGGGAACTTTAAAGAATTGGCTTTTCACCTCACTGGCAGATGCGCTCTCCGAAGGCGCAAAAACTTTAACTCTCAAACATCTAGAACAACGGGCCTTATCAGTTGCTCAATGCCGGAATATTCTCAAGAAAATTAAGGAAGGCGAACACAACCATGCTCAAATTGAAGCAGAGGTAGAGCAACTACGTGCTGCTTTGGGTATGTCCGTAGAGCCGTCTCCAAAACCAACTCCAAAAAGCAATTCTCAGTCAGACAAAAAGCCTGAAGTACAAACACAAGAGTCAGCAACTCCCAAGTCAAAGGGACGGACTAAAAATGTAGGTAAGCGTAGTCCTAAGCGGGATAAAGTTGGGGGAGTAGAATGTAATGCTGGTGGATAAGCAAGTCATCTACAAATCGTTGGACTTACAAAAGCCTCTAGTCCCAATGCGTAGTTATCTCTATCATCTAGAACCCATTGGTATCGGAACTCCCAATGTGGAAAGTTTGACGGGCTATATCGCCCGGTTAGCCGAAGCTCACTGTGTTACCACAGACACTTTGTTTGCCAAGGAACTCGCACCACTTGTGAGAAAAACATACGCTTTAATACAAGGTGAATATAGTGCTTTATCTGGTAAGTTTCGCAAATCTGTAAAAGCAATGAACGGAATAGGTGTCATTGCGACGGATTGGGTTCAGGCGCTCGAAACGCTAACACTACAGAATGGCTTGCGTTTTCTAACTATGCTAACCTGGGCTGAAGTCATCTCTTTCCAAGGTTTGCTCCGTCCTATTCGTGCCTGGTGTCCGGCTTGCTATCAAGAGTGGCGTACATCGGGGCAGGCTGTATACGAACCGCTCCTGTGGACATTAAATGTGGTAGAAATGTGTCCGCGCCATCATCGTCGTTTGCGTCTTCAATGTCCTCACTGTGACCAACAACTCCCCCTGCTTGCTCAGCGCTCACGGCCTGGATACTGCTCCTCATGTGGCCAGTGGCTTGGTATCTGCCCCAGTGCTAAACTGACTGATAGTGAAACCTTGACACAAGATGAATTGAGGTGGTTTTCCTGGGCAGTGGATACTGTGGTCGAGTTGATTGCTGCTGCCCCACATATGCCATCTCCACTGTCTAGGGAAAAGGTTGCTGCTGCAATCTCTACCTGTGTTAATCAAATTACGCTTGGCAATGCATCTGCATTCGGTAACATCCTTCAGGTAGATGGAGAAACAGTCAGGGTCTGGCTCAAAGGGAAGAAGCTGCCGCAACTTAACAGTCTCTTACGAGTCTGCTACTGCTGCAGAACATCACTGCTGAATTTTATGACTCAAGAGGTTATTGTTGCTGACATTGTTAGGAAAACCAAATGCTTTGATAGACAACTTCAAAGTTCCAAGACAAACCCAAGGACTGAGAGTCAATTCAACTTGGAGCAAGTGCGACATGCGCTGCAAGCAGCACTCAACGAGTACCCACCACCATCCCTAAAAGAAGTTGTTAGACGCCATGGATACAGAAGCTACACAACTTTGTACAAATATTTTCCTGATATATGCCGTGCCATCTCAGCGCAACATGCTGATTATCAAAAGGCCATAAGTCTGGAAAAAATGCAACGGGCTCTCTTATCTGTGCTAGAAAGCAACGAATACCCGCCATTATCTATGAAAAAAGTGGCCCAACGTCTTGCCATTAATCAGCATAAGCTCTACAAGCATTTCCCAAAGTTATGCCGCGCTATTTCAGAGCAATACGCCACTCACCGTTCGGCAGGCCATCTGGAATTAATAGCACGCCACTGCCAGGAGGTTCGGCAAATTGCTATTGAACTTGATGCTAAACAAATAAATCCCACTGCTAGTCGTGTAGCTAAGTTTCTCACCAAACCGCGTATAATGTTGAATAAAAATGTCCTCCAAGCGTTACATCAAGTACGTTGTGAGATGGGGTGGGAAAAGTAAACTACAATTAACGTGGGATAACCCAACCCCAAAATTGGAAGCATAACTTTTCGCGTAGGAATTGGACGCATAAAACTGGCAAAAACGAAGAGTTATGCTTCCACTGACAGATGCAGTGATTCGCCACCGTCCTGAAGTTTTGCAGTATCAATGGGCACTTTACTTTATTTCCCGCACTATCGGATGGTTTGAGCCAAAAGAGACGGTTCAAGGTTGGCTGGAGATGCTTTGGACAGAGGAATCAAGTTTTTGCCGTCAAGCGTATGGAGAATTGCTATTTATCCACTATTTTCAGTATCAAGATGAGTGGTCAGTAGCAAAAATCGACCATTACCTTATTACTCAGGATGATGAGGCAGTTCTGTGTGGATTAGCTCACGTAGCCAGCCATATGTGGCTTCAAAGAAGATGCAGGGCAAAAGCAGCAGAAATTCTCTACAATCTTGCCCCTTCTAACATCGAGGCAATTCAAAGTGCAGTAGCAAGGGTCTTTTTTCAAAGCCGTGAGCATTTCGAGCTAGATTCTGGAATGCGCTTTCTAATTCAAGCAGTGTGTAAAAACAAACAATTACTCCTAAAAGCTGCCTCAGATATTATTGAGATTATCGAAAACAATAGTTTTGTTGATACTGAGCCTCAACTGGTGTCTGAGATTTGCCTTTAAGCCGCATGCAATTACCTAATTAAGTTGTTAATTG
>CAZZVG010000399.1:0-6073 GCA_964657295.1 Iningainema sp.
AAATAACTAATATATTGCACTAAAGGAGAATTACAATGTCTACTGAATATCACGTTAAACTCATTCAACAAGGTAATATTCAAACCTTACCCATTCCCAAAGAATTAACTTTATCAAATTCAGAAGTTATCATCCGACAAGAAGAAGGAAAACTTATTATAGAACCCTACAAGAAAAAATCTCTCCTGGAAGTCTTCGCCAACCTTGATGATATTGACGAAGAATTTCCCGATGTTGACGAAGGACTATTACCGTTAGATGACATTGAAATTTAAAATGTATTACTGTTACTTACTCGATACCAATACACTATCGGACTTTATTAGACATCCAACAGGTAAAATTTTTTCTAAAATTAGAGAAGTTGGAGAAGAAAAAATTTGCCCCAGTATTATTGTTGCTTGTGAACTCCAATTTTGCGCAGAAAAAAAGAACTCACTTAGATTGAAAGAGCGTATTTCCTTGGCTTTAGACATGATTCCTATATTATCATTAACGAGCAATGTAGAGTATCATTACGCTAAAATTCGGACTTATTTAGAAAGTCAAGGAACGCCCATAAGTAGTAATGATTTATTAATTGCTGCTCATGCACTCAATCTAAATCTAACCGTAGTTACAAACAATGTTCGTGAATTTTCCCGTGTACCCAATTTAAAAGTAGAAAACTGGCGCTCACCCAAATTAAACTAACTCTTACTACAATCGAGGGCTTGCTTACAAAAATAAAGGCAGTCTAGACTTGGCTTTAAAAGACTTCAAGAAAGTCCTGGAATTAAATGATAATGTTGAACTAAGCCAAAAAGCTAGACAACATCTGCAACAGTTAGGCACGTTTTAGCTGGCGAACGGCATCCAGGGCTATTTCATTCTAAAAAGTTGCTTGAGTGTGTCTAAGCCAAAAGAACATAGTCGTTGAGCTTGAGCCATGTTTTCAAACATTTGGTCACGATATAAATTTATACTAAAGTTCCGAGCGATGGTAAAAATTTGAGGTAAAGGAGTAGTACGAATTCTCGACCCATCTTCCCCTTGGGTAACATCTCTAACATAATGAACTTTGTTCTCAACCCCCCAATAGCCCCTCAGGCGATCGCCAAATTCTTTGGCAGTTGCACTCAATGAAGAGATATAATAACGTGTCTCAGTTTTGACTTCAATAAAGTGATGTCTGAAAACTTGGCGTTCTGATTTGACTCGAATTAAAGTTGTCAATCCCGGCCAAGCGCGGATACCAACCAAAGTTTGACAAATACTAACGCTACGCTTTTCAATTCGACCATAACCTTTATTTAACTGCTCATAAGTTGATTCTGGAGTAAAATTTGCCTCAACGTCTGCCAGTAGACCAGATTGATTGCCTTTGAGGGCACCAATGTAATCATTCCCACTCGAGATAATTAACTCGCAGGTTTTTTTTGGGTATTGATGGCATCAAAGGCAAATACTACCCCTTTTAATGCCAATAATTTTATTAGTTCTGGTAAGGCTTTGATTTCATTTGTTTTACAGTTTACTTCTACTGGTTCTAGGATTAACCCACGTTCCACAATATAAGCACTGACCAACATAATTGCTGGATGCGGAAGACTATAAGGGTTATCAGTTTCAAGTTGATAGGAGCCTCGCAAAATACCATCAGTAGCAATCGTCTCTCCTCGTATTGGTTTAATCTCGAAAAATTCCGCCAGACACGCAGAATATTGACGGTAGTCGATCTGTAATAATACCCGACGGATTGTGCTGTAAGACGGCAACCTATTTTTTGACGGTTGGAACAATGCTACTAATTCATCTTTATATGCTTTCAACCAATCACCAATAGCCAAGAATCCCTTGTTACCTGCTGCGATCGCCAACGTAAACAGGGACAGACAGAGCGCTTGTGTATGACGTTGACCACTACTCCGACGGGAGTCTGGTAACTCGGCAAAAGCTTCAAGGATAGCAACTTCAGGCATCAGAAGAGTCCATATAAATGGTTAACCCTAAAGTGTATCATCAAGCGCTACTTCCGAGAATGAAATAGCCCTGGAACGGCATCTCACTTACGCTCTTCTCAATAGTTTGAGCCATGTATTCCTCGAAATAGCAGTTTGGTGTAGGATACCAAGGTTGAAGGGTAAAGGGAAAAAGGTATCGCTAGGTCATAGGACCAAATAGAAACTATTACCTTGGGATGAGCAGAAGCGGTACATCTGCTACTTCAGCAAGCAGATCTGCGTATTCAATCAGTATGATGCGGACATCATTTAGTACATCTCTAAGCTCCTTGCTTCTCTCCCATGCTTTCTCATGCTCTAAAGGAGATACAGTATTTTCTTTTTTGCTTTCATAATCGAGAAGAAGTGGATGCCACTTGGCTAAAACCGGACGTAGAACAGTGTTCAAAATAGCTACAGCCAAGTAGCCAAACGAGAGATTATAACCTCCCTTTGGTTGAGCAACAGAAGAACCATATTTTCTCAGTATATTTCTAGTTGTAGAAAAAAGTGTATAGAGGGAAGAAAGTGCTTCTCTAAGCAAGCCTTCATCAGGCTTAAGTTCTGCTACTGAAATGCGAGTAATCAGTTCAACGTACAGTTCCCAGGCTGCATTTAGCTCATTCTCATCAGGTTCCCATGTTCCTTCAACTTCGCCTATAATAGGCAGCTTAAGGTTAACCTTGACACTTTTAAGTTTTGCCATATTTTTTCTGTAGACTTTAGCTCTTAGCTTCCCTTTCAGAATACCTTAGCAACAAACCTATCATCCTACCACACTACCTCTTCTTGATTCAGCTACGGAGTTGTTCAATCAATTTTGACCAGTCTAAAGAAGAACTATATTCTGCTCGTCGTTTGTCTCGAAGTAAGGGTGGTATATTGTCATATTCGACATTCTCAATGACTAAGGGAATAACTTTAGTACCATGAAGGGTAATTTCAGTATTAATAAGAGCTTCATATTCGTTTCGACACCAATTAGATTTCCCCAGAGATTGGCTGAGGCATACAATTAGTCTTCGACTGTAATTAAGTCCCTCTTGAATCTTGTTCACTACACCATCTCCGAACTTAATCTGCTCCTCATCAACCCATACTCTAAGATCTTCACTTCGCAATTTAGACACGATTTTGCGAATTTTCTCCTTGTCAGGAGTGGCATGGCTAATAAATACATCCCATTTATAATCCAACTCTTCATTCATAGGAGTATCTTTTTTAATTATTGGTTTCCATTCAAAATCTGTCACAATAGCTTGTGCATGATTAAACCTAATAATACCAACAAAACCTGGAAAAGGGTTAATTGATGAAATAGCTTCCACTATGAACTTTTTTTGACCACTAACAACGATTCCTTGTAACTTACCTGAGTGATACCTTAATTTCATTTGCACTTTTGAATTGTCCAGTATCAATTTCTGCTCACTAACAGCTAGACGAGTTAAATACCCCTCTTTATAGGATGCCAAAACTACACTTTTCATACCTGAATTAGGTTCATCTGCCCAAATATAAAATGCGAAAAATGACCAACTTGTATCTGCACGGCATATCAAGCCGGCTGCTTCTGAACATTTCCAATCTTGTATCTCAAAACTAGCTACTACTTCACCATTTAACGATGTTGACAGTCCCAAATTAATTGCATAAGAAGCCCGAACAATATCAAAACTTTCCTCTAAACCGAAAACTATGGATTCTGTTAAAAAAAAACAACTATCAGTTGGAATAGCTACCCATTTGTCCACCTAATTCTCCTAATAGTTTCAAAACTTTCTGGTTATTTGGGACTTCCTCATTAGTCTTTAGAAGTATGAGAAATAATGGCTGTAAAATTTCTTGTAATACATAGTTATGTATAGAACTATCATGTCCAGTATCCCACTTTCTCTCACGGTGCTTATGTATTCGGTAACGCATAAGTTTGCTAAATATTTTAGGAAGCTTATCTTTAGTAAACTGTGTCAACATATCTTTATTAATACCACTTATATTAACAACTTTATCGATCATAAGTATAATTTCTTGTATCACTTCTATTTGACGGATCTCTTCTTCCATTCTCTGCTGTTCTTCTAAAGTGAGAATAGCGTTTTCTCTCACATCGCTCATACTGGAGTGCATTTTCTTAATAAGGGATTTTGCATTGTTCATATCTCCAGATTTCATGTATTTAATCAAAATTTCTTCTGACTGAGATAGTAAATAATTTTGCACTTCTTCAACTACAGCACCATTTACAGGTACAGCTAAAACTTCTTCCTGAGTACCAAAAATCACTTCAGTACTAGTATCAGAAATTTCCACTCCCTTATCTAACAAAACGGCTCTGAAGATTAGAGACTTATTTTGAGATGATTGAATTTTTTTCGGCTCAATTTCTAAACGCCAAGCATAGCAAACCCGTTTTCCTCCCAACAATGGATGTAAATTAAATTCGAGTTTGCTTGACTCAAACATTTTTAATGCATTCATTGATGCATTTATCTCTACACCGATGGGTAAATCAAGTCTTATGCGAGGATGTTCACAAATTATAGAAAACGCACCGTCAAATTCTTTTTCTACTATATCTTCAAATGAAGTTTTTTCAACAAACCAAAAATTTCCAGATGATGCTTCTGCAATTGCACATAGTAAATCTTCATCAAAATCAGTGCCAATACCGATAGTTGATGTGATAATTCCTAGGTTGTAAGCACGCTTAGACTCTTGTTCTAAAACATATTTCTTAGTTTCACCTAAGTTTGCCATACCATCAGATAAGATAATCACTTTATTAATATATTCATCAATACTGTGGTTTTGAACCTCAAGCAAACCCATTCGCCATCCAGATGATAGATCTGTTGATCCGCCACTCTCAATTTTTGTAATCTGTTCTTCAAGCTGATCGCGGAGCATATCTGAGTTGAACACAACTTCAGCTACATCATCAAAGACTACAACTGATCATTGATCAGCTGCATCAAGTCTTTTACAAATATTTATACAACATTGCTTTGCAACATCAAGCTTTGCTCCTTCCATACTTCCACTACGATCTATAACTATACACAAATTCAATGATCTGTTTTTAGAAGGTATATCTGAACTTATAGACGATTTAATTTCGACCGCAATGTCAAATTGACTAGAAATATCACCTCGTACTATGGGTCGCTCTGTATGAAAAAAAACTTGAGGTTTTATCTTAGACATGGCTTATTCTCTTGGGAACTTACTTTACCTTGTATTATATAGGTGGCATGAAACCGCTTTTTTCTAGAACCGCAAAACTTGCTAGAGAAGATCTAAGAGTCTAAAAGTTCATCGCTGATTTATCCTTTAGCTAACCTAATTCCGCGTTTAGCGCAGAGCGCAGACTGTCTAGTTAACTTTGCGGCTGTAGTTTTTTTTCAAATCATCTCATCCCCAACCCCAATATACATAGCTTTTACAGATTGAACAGAAATAGTCTCTATACAGAGATACAAATGTACAAGCTATGATTCCAGATAATTGCCTTGGTACTTAATATTTCAATATAGACGCTTACGCCTGTCGTACTAGGTCATTTTCTATCTGTTTCAAATTTTCGCCTTGGCGTAATTTCGTCAAGTAGTAAATCTACATTTTCACCTTGCTGCCGTTTCACCCAGGCTGCCATTAGCAAATCCACCAATTCACTTTTATCAACTTCTATGCCTTGCCTTTTCAGCTTGAGTAGTTCTTCCTCTACATCCAAATCTGTTTCACGTTTTACATAGTAGGTACGCCCAATCCAAGCGTCATCTGATCGCTTCCCCGTTGCAGGTCTGCCACACTTACGGGGTTCCGGCTTTGATGTTGGTTGCGGTGTGTCCTCCTTTGCTACTGGTTCAGCCGACTGTTCTGTTTCCTCTGGTGGATCTTCTCGACTTTCAAATAACTTTTTGAATGGGCTAGGTTTATTCATTGCAATATCTCCTTACCCACTCGTTGGTACTCGGACCAAGCTACTTTATTACTGCGGTCTTTGACTTCATAAACTGGTCGTCCTTCCAACGCTGCTTTCTCATAAGCAGCAAATCGCCTTATCCCTTGCTTGAATAAAGGTATCCCCT
>CAZZVG010000400.1:0-6069 GCA_964657295.1 Iningainema sp.
CAAGGTAAGATTATCACCCAGCAAGCAGCTAGCTGCTAAAGTTTTCCAAAGACAAAACGGGACAACCTTTGTATTTTTAAGGCGAATAGTCACTTGTTTTCACCCAATATATCGGGTTGAGCCACAAAAATACACCGATATCTTAGGTTATACCAGTAGATTATGCCTTTAGAGGATGTTTGAAAAGTCTAAGAGCGTGTGTTTCACCACCCTAGCTACCGAGAAACTGCTACGAGAGAATCTGGGTTTTAGAATTTGTGATACGGCTTAAGCCGAAGCCTGCGGGCATCGCGCCCCTGAGTCTCACTTAAGGCTCAAGCAGACCCTTTTCAAACAACCTCTGAGGTTGTCGCGTTTTGTCATGGTTCCTCTCAACCCTCTCACGGTGAGGCTTGTGTATAGCAAGACAATTCATCTATGGAGAAGCAAAAGAAGAATATCGGACGATTGCAAGCTCCCGGATTCATCTGTTGGGTTCTAAATAGGCAGAGCGAATTACGAATTAATTTGGTCAGTAGTTTGTCTTAAAAACACACAACTGACCGATAACTATTCAATACGCCCCATTATTTTTGGGGATAACGACAACACCAATTGTTTTTACAATGATCCATAAATCCAGCCAAAAATTTCTAAATTTGACGTAGTGCAGGTCTATTTGAACCCGCCGAGGATATGGAATGTCATTGCGTCCTGAAACTTGCCACAATCCAGTGATGCCCGGACGAATAGTTAAAATTTGAGCAATGTGGTAACCATACTTTGGTAGTTCTTCTACTACTAAAGGTCGAGGACCAACAACACTCATATCCCCTTTTAAAACATTCCAAAATTGAGGAAATTCATCCAAGCTAGTCATGCGTAAAAACCGACCAATTGTCGTAATCCTGGGGTCTTGCTTGAGTTTGAAATTAGTTTCAAACTCTTGGCGCAAATGAGGTGATGTTTCCATTATTTGCACAAGAATTTCGTCAGCATTACTCACCATTGTTCGGAATTTAATACAATTAAAAAGTTTGTAATTTTTTCCGACACGCTCCTGAATATAAAAAATTGGACCCTCTGAGCTTAAAGCAATCAGCAAGACCAAAATTAAATAGACCGGAGAAAATAAGATCAGTACCAATAACGAAAACACAATGTCGAACAGTCGCTTGGCAATCTCTCCGTTTAAACCCTGAATAGACCTACCTTTGGGTTTAACTCTAGGCGTCTTTTTTTGTTGACCACGTTTTAAGAAAGTACGTGTTGACGCACAAGCCGCTTGCCGTAGGTATCGCTTGCCGGAGAGGAGTGAGCTCTGGGCAGTCATCATACTCCTTAATAATCCACACCACACATAGTCCCAATCTTAAAGCTAGACAGGTGCGCTTGGGGGCAAATTTATAAAACCCCATGAAACAAGCGTACAAAACAAGACCATCAAAGAGTGAGATGGTCTTCCCAGGCACGTTTTTATAAAGTCTAGGTAACGCTGGGCAAAGATTTGTGAGGAAAACTGGGCAGAGTGCGATCGCACGTACTCAGGATTGATTTTCCCTTGGTAAACTTCAAAAGTTTCTACTGCTTCTACCAAAGCTGCTGAAGTCTGTTCGTTAAAAAATATACCTGTCCCTGTCTCCCCATGTTGCCGAACATCCCTCACTGTTTCCAAAGCACCACCCGCACCATAGGCAATGACTGGAGTACCGCAAGCTTGAGCTTCTACTAAAGCAATACCAAAATCTTCATATGCTGCATAAACAAATGCTTTTGCACGAGCCATATATTTTTTTACAACATCATCGGGTTGCCGCCCCATAAGTTGTATATTTGACTTTGCTATTTTCATAATTTGTTTCATTTCCTCTCCTGTGCCAATGACTACTAAAGGTTTTTGCGATTCATTAAAAGCCCTGATAATTAAAGATACTTGTTTGTAGCTCACTAACCGGGAAACAGTTAAATAAAAATCCTCTTTATGAGGTAAAAATGGAAAACTCTCGATATTAACTGGTGGGTAAATGACTTTTGCTTCTCTTCGATAGCAGCGCCAAATACGACGAGCTGTATAGTGCGAGTTAGCAATAAAGTAATCAACACGATTTGCTGTTAATACATCCCACTGACGCAAACGATGTAGTATATACCGAGTTATCCATCCGATTAAACCTTTTCCCAGCTTACTTTGCTGTAGATAGTCAAAAGTTAAGTCCCAGGCATAGCGCATGGGGCTGTGACAGTAGCAAATATGTAATTGATTGGCAGTGGTCAGGACTCCCTTGGCAACGACATGAGATGAAGAAAGAATAACGTCATACTGCCGTAAATCTAGCTGTTCAATTGCTAACGGTAAGAATGGTAAGTACCTTTGTATACCATTACGTGCAAAAGGAAAGTTTTGAAGAAACGTCGTGCCAATTTGACGCTTGTATAAATAACTGTCAGGATTACTTGATTCAAAGTCGATCAGGGCATACAAATCGGCATCAATTTGATTCAGAATTTCTCGGACAACGAGTTCTGAACCGCCAGTTGCTTTGGGTGTAAGCCACTCATGCACCAGAGCAAATTTCAAGGGCACATCTCACTTTAATGGCTAGAGAATAAATACAGTTAGGAGTTGGACAAAGAAGCAAGAATACTACATGAATGAGTCAGAATTCAATTGGGACCTATGCCTAAATGAACAGGGGTTTCATTATGGTTAAATTTTCCCCTTTTCCACAATAAAAATTACAACAAAAGTGCTGCATGTGTGTTGGCTGCCGTAAAAAATCACGTTCAGCTTCAAACCATGATTCATCCGCGCCTACGCACAGAATCCTCCTGAATTCTTCTTCAGTAAATTCACTTTGCCAAGCGGAGAAACCCAATTCTTGAGTTCCTAAAGTACAATGGGTTATCTCTGGTTGAAACCAAAGATAAAAGATGCGCCTCTGGCGTAGTGTAGGTAACTGCATCATGGTAAGTGCGCTCCGTTAACCAAGAATCCTAAGTGCCCTAAGTAAGGGGATGTCAATAATATAATCAGAAACGCCCCAAACTTGAATTTGTAGACGTAATTACTCAAAAACGGGTTCCAGAGGGATGCCGCAACCTGATAACCTCAGTATTAGGCTGATAGCTTACAGCTTTGGCTTAAAGCAATCAAAGATAGGGAACTAGGATTTTATGCGAATTCTGATCATGGGTGGCACACGGTTCATTGGTGTATACTTGACTCAACTACTCGTCGCACAAGGACACGAAGTTGTACTTTTCAATCGCGGTCATCGTCCCAAACCTGTTCCGGAAGTAGCACAAATTACAGGCGATCGCACTGATGGTACCCAGCTTAAAGAAAAATTATCACACTTAAATTTTGATGCCGTTTTTGACAATAACGGCCGGGAACTTAGCGATACCCAACCACTGGCAGAGATTTTTCAAAACCGCGTCCAACATTTTGTCTACATGAGTTCTGCAGGAGTTTATCTCAAATCAGACCAAATGCCACATATTGAGGGGGATGCTGTCGATCCAAAAAGTCGCCACTTGGGTAAGTATGAAACGGAAGCGGGACTTACGCAATTGGACTTGCCCTTTACATCAATTCGTCCTACGTATATTTACGGTCCCCAGAACTATAACGATTTGGAAGCTTGGTTTTTTGATAGAATTGTACGCGATCGCCCGATTCCGATCCCAGGTCATGGGTTGCATATTACCCAGTTAGGTCATGTGAAAGACTTAGCAACAGCAATGTGCAAAGTTTTGGGAAATTCAATGGCGGTTAGGCAAATATACAACGTGTCAGGCGATCGCTTTGTCACTTTTGATGGCTTAGCCCGCGCCTGTGCTGTCGCTACGGGCAAATCACCAGACGCTGTACAAATCGTCCATTACGATCCGAAAAAATTTGATTTTGGCAAGCGCAAAGCTTTTCCCATGCGAACGCAGCACTTTTTTGCATCCGTTAATAAAGCCATGACAGAATTAGCTTGGCAACCTGAGTACGATCTGATATCTGGGCTTCAAGATTCGTTTGAGAATGATTATCTGACCTCTGGAAGAGATCGATCTGAGGTAGATTTCTCAGTTGATGATGAAATTTTGGCGGCGAAGCAATAGCGTGATTATTATAATGGTTATCTGGCTAATGAGGAAGTGCGATCGCTATTCCAATGCCAGAGAAATGCTGCACGCATTATATTCAAGTTGTCTTTGCTGAAGATCGTGCTTATGCATACGACTGGAAAACATTTCCACAAATCTCTCGCCTTGTCTTCAATTGCATGACAAATCGTTAACAAACTACATCGAAGTTGTTAATTCCTTAATCAACTGTGTGGGAGTCATTATTCGAGGAGAAGTAACTGTAAAATCTTGGGAATTGCGGGTGATAATAGCATCTAATTGATTAACTATAGCAATACTAGATCATTGTAAAGTTACGTATCCTATGAGCAGTTATAGCGATTTAGTTAAATCCTGATAACCGCCAGAGAAGTCAATGGTACACTTGAACTTCAGTCAAGCCATTTAACCAGTGCCTATGGTCCATGTGAAGCGCGTGGAACTCACTAACTTCAAATCCTTTGGTGGTACAACCAAAGTACCATTACTAAAGGGGTTTACTGTCATTTCTGGACCAAACGGTTCCGGTAAATCGAACATCCTCGACTCACTGCTGTTTTGCTTGGGGCTTGCCAGTTCCAAGGGAATGCGAGCTGAGCGCCTGCCGGACTTAGTCAACAATACCAAAATTGGCAAAACACGTTCCACCATTGAAGCAAGTGTCACAGTCACGTTTGATTTGTCAGATTTTGAACCAGATGAAATAACGAATGAGAGTGCGGATGTAACCAATGATTTGAGTACGGAGATAGATGAATTATCTGTCTCCGCCGCCAAATTGGGAGAGTGGAGTGTAACCAGAAAACTGCGAGTGACATCACAAGGGACTTACACATCGAATTACTATATTAACGGCGTCCCAGCAACTCTGACGGAGTTACACGAGGAACTTAACACTCTACGTATTTATCCGGAAGGTTACAACGTTGTACTACAAGGAGATGTCACCAGTATTATTTCCATGAACTCACGTGAGAGGCGGGAAATAATCGATGAATTGGCAGGAGTCTCGGCATTTGATCGGAAAATTGTCCAAGCTAAAGAAACTTTAGATGAAGTCAAAGAGAAGGAAGATAGCTGTCGCATTGTCGAGACGGAATTAATCTCGCAACGTGATCGCCTCTCTCAAGATCGTGCTAAAGCAGAAAAATACCAAAAGCTCAAGAGCGAGTTTCAACAAAAACAATCTTGGGAAGCAGTTTTATCATGGCGTTCCCTACAAGCACAACTTGAAAAGTTAGCGACACAAATTCAACAAGGTGATCTCTCACGCAGTGAACTCACAACTCAACTCAATACCCTCAACTCAGAAATCGCCCAAAAAACAGTTGATTTGGAACAACTCAACGCCCATGTGAAAGCATTGGGAGAAGAAGAACTTTTGGCGGTACAATCTACTCTTATAACCAGAGAAGCTGAGCGCAAACAACTTCAGCGATCGTCTAAGGAACTGGAAACGGCTTCACAAGATTTAGTTAAGCGTCTAGTTCAACAAGAGCAAGAAATTCAACAACACCAGGATTCGCTACAACAACTTGCAGAACAACAAGTCATAGAGACGCGTCATAGCGCATCTCTATTGCTTGAAAGCAACGGAGCGCGACAAGCTTTAGAAAATTCCCGCTCCCGCTCCGCAGAAATTGCTTCTGCCTCGGAAGCTTGGGTACAGCAACAAACAGCTCTCAACCGTCAAATCGAAGCTTTACTGCAAACCGTTGAACCACAACGTACAGAACAAGCACAACTGAGAGAACGTTACAACCAACTACAGCAGCAAATTGAAGAACAAACCCAGCTTATTCAAACGTTAGAGCCGCAACTTGCCCAAAAACAAGTTGAGTGCAGTCAAACGCAAACAGAATTTAACGCTGCTGATGAACCTATTCAAAATCTAGCCCAAAACCTATCTGCTACTGAACTTGAACTACAAATCCAGCAGGATACTCAAAAGCGCCTACTAAACGAGCAAAG
>CAZZVG010000401.1:0-6066 GCA_964657295.1 Iningainema sp.
TCGTCATCTGTTTCATCCTCAAACTGCTTGTACAAAAACTTAATCTTAATTGTCCTGCCACTGTGGTAAACCAGGAACCCGAACGCCGATCGCCACACTGCCCAAACCAGAATCCGTAAAAATATATACCCCCCTAGAGAATGCGATTAGCGACACAGCAAAGTAGTTTCTAGGGGTTTTGTCGTATCCACCGACTATGCCAGGGTGGAAAGGGGCAAGGCGATTATGAAGGCGCTTTCATAGCTCAGGAGTTATGGAGTTGGCAGCGGCGTTTTCTCATTAGCAGACGAAGCGCGATCGCGGTCAGCCCATCCTCTAGAGCAATATAGAGAACTAAGCCAAGATGAATACAACAATTTATACCCTGACGAATTTAAGTCATTACCACCTGACGCATACTATTATGGATTGAGAGTTTTACCCGAATTTAGAAGCTTTTCACCTGAAGCATATTTTAAATATACTTAAAGTCATAGGAAGAGCTTTGCACTAATTGAGAAATTACAAAACGCAACACTCACACTGCCACTTTTCCCCACCTCAGAAGTCAACACAGGCGATCGCCACCCATCATCCATCACCCCTCCCCAACGGTAGGCATCATATTTAAATCGCCTACAAGACACGGTTAGCGTTTTCCGATGTATTTGATTGATATGCTCACTCCCCAAAGCTACAACAGCGATTTTAGGGTTGTGGATACTGATTGTGTAAACCCGTAGTAACACGGGGTGAGCCTCCCGAAGGGCGATCGCATCTCAGTTAATTCAATACCCAAATATTCGTCATTACCTATCACCCGCATCATTCAAATTTGTAATGAGAATACTTATCTTATCCTTACAACTATAAATTAATAGCTGGCTCTTATTAACTAATTGTGATTATACTGAAGTACACAAATACTATAAAATCCCATCAAATTAAATTTTTGTTTACTGATTCTTGGTAGATCTACGCAACAAAAATCAACCAATAAAATCTGCTTAACATCTGAGAGACTAACATTCACAGTAATTAACGCACTATTGGTTAAGTAAAAACAAAAACTAATATCCGCAATGTTTGGGATTACATTTAGCTATTGTCTAGAGGTAATATAGCGTAATACATAGTGAGCGCTATATCAGAAAGTCAAATTAAATATACATGAATAAACACTCCATATTGGTACTTATGCAACCAAAATGTGGCTAGCTAATCCGTGATATTCGTCAGAATCTAGGACTTTAACAAGAAGAGTTTGCATCCTTAATTGGCGGGAATTTTTCTACTGTTAATTGCTGGGAAAATGGTCTGTAAAAACCATCGGATCAGGCTGTAAAAAGTCTGGAAAAACAGTTATTAGAAATCGTTGTTTGCGGACAAGAATTGCTGACTAAATATTTGCCTTATTAATTCTGGGAAAGCCGTGCTTTCTCAATTTTAGTGCGGGCGATGGTGCGTACAGTGCCTGGATGGAGAGGAAACGCTACGAATTTACTGAAGAACCGTAATTACATTTTTTAATTAGTGAGGACATAGTCATGGCAGTAGGGTTTGAAGAAAAAGGTAGAAAATTCATCGAAACTGATCCAGGCTCAAAAGCTGGTAAAGAAGGAGAACAAAAGGTTTGGGAAGCTGTTAAAAAAGCATTCAGTGACCAAAACTGCATAGCTTATTGGGGATATCCTATTTTTTCTAGGACAGGAGAAAGCCGTAAAGAGCCAGATATTTTTATTGTTGATAAAGAATTAGGTTTAATCATTATTGAAGTTAAATCAATTAGGATTAATCAAATAACTAAAGTAGACGGACATTTTTGGCATTTTCAAAATTTTTATGTACCAAATGGTAATCCGTATCAACAGGCAGAAAATCAACTATATGCTATTTTGGGCTGTTGTGATAAAGAACCTGATATCAGACGTAAAGTTAGAGGAAGAAGTTTAGTAGCTTTACCGTTAATCACAGAAAAACAATGGCAAGAAAAAGGATTTGATAAGCTTCCTAACTGTCCACCTATTATCTTTCAAGACCAACTTGGAGAAAAAACTTTAATTAAAGTTGTTGAAAATACCCCACCAGTTCAGACAGGGAAAAATCTTGATGAACAAGAATGGGAAATTTTATTGTCAGTAATTGGTGGAGGTAATATTTATCGTAAGCCTCAAATTGAAGTTAGCGTAATTAGTAAAACAAAAAAAATTCGCTCTAGTATAATTAATCAACTTTACCAACGTCTTTATGAATTAGATATCCAACAAGTTCATATTGGTACAGAAATTCCACCAGGAGCGCAAAGAATTAGAGGTATTGCTGGTTCAGGTAAGACAGTATTACTTTGTCAAAAAGCAGCTAATATGTACCTAAAGCATCCTGATTGGGATATTGCTTTAGTCTTTTTTACTCGTTCTTTGTATGATCAAATCACTAATTTAGTTGATAAATGGATACGTCATTATAGTAATGGTGAAATAAGCTATAAAAATAATCCTCATGCTAAAAATCAACTGAAAATACTACACGCATGGGGTGCTAAAGACAGAGCAGGTTTCTACAGAACTATTTGTGAAAAACATCATCAATTTCCACAAAATCCAAATCATACTAATTATAGACAGCCCAATGAAGGGCTAGCTGATATTTGTAAAAATCTTTTAAAAGAAACTACTATTGAACCAATGTTTGATGCAGTTCTAATTGATGAAGGACAAGACTTGGTTGTAGATCCTTCTGAATTAAAATATCAAGATAAGCAAGTGATTTATTGGTTAGCTTATGAATCTCTACGAGCTTGTGATCCTGAACATCCAGAACAACGTCGTTTAATTTGGGCTTATGATGAAGCACAGAGATTAGATTCTCAAACTATTCCCTCAGCACCAGCTATCTTTGGAAAAGATAAATCTTTTCAGCGATTTGTAACTGGTAATCATAAAGGTAACATAAAAAAATCTGAAGTAATGAGAAGATGTTACCGAACACCTGCCCCTATTTTAACTGCTGCTCATGCTATTGGAATGGGGTTTTTACGTCCAGAGGGAATGCTATCTGGAATTACCAATAAAGAGGAATGGAATAGAATTGGTTATGAATTGGAAGGAGATTTTCGCAAAAAAGATTCTTTAATTACTTTACATAGACCTTCTATTAACTCACCTAATCCTATTCCTGAACTTTGGGGGGAAACTGTTATTAGTGTTGAGCTTTACAATACGAGAAATGAAGAATTAGAAGCGGTATCTAAAAATATTCAATACAATCTTGAGGTTGATGGACTACAACCAAGCCGCCAAATATTAGTTATTGTTTTGGGCAATGTTTCTGAAGCAATGAACTTAGAAAGTGATATTGCTCAATTCCTAATTACAAAAGGAATTAAAATCTTTATTCCTAGTGCTACTAGACCTAACCAATTAAAACCAAGATATCCTGATAATGACCCTGATTCTTTTTGGCATGAAGATGCTGTAACAGTTTCACGTATTACTCGTGCAAAAGGAAATGAAGCTGATATGGTATATGTTGTAGGTTTTGATAATGTTGCTAAAAATGCTGATGATGTTAATGCACGTAATCAATTATTTGTAGCGTTAACTAGAGCAAGAGGGTGGGTAACATTAACTGGTACTGGTTACTATCCTATGTATGATGAAATGCAAAAAGTAATCAAATCAGGTAACACTTTCCAGTTTTATAACAAACCAAGCCAAAACGATATTACTCACGAAGATAATGATACGGAATAAAGCATGTTGCAGGGTAGCATTCGCTCTTGTACAGGACTTACGCAAACTCTACCCCTACCGATGGGTTTAAATCGGTAAGGAGGAAACCCAAAAATCTACGCTGACTTTGTACCATTGTGTACCCTACCGATTAGATTAAATCGGTAAGGAGGAAACCCTTTTGCGGCAAACCAAGTTAGGAAATCAATCATGTCCCTACCGATTGGGTTAAATCGGATTTAATCAGCAACCCATAGAATCAGCGAAATTACCTCACGGCTTATGTTGTGGGGTTTTATTTATGGGAATGACAGCGCGGGTAACTTCTCACTTGATTAGCCAATGCGATGCCCAGCGATCGCCTCAGTCTGACTAATCTGTTTTTCAGCAGCTTTGAGTGAAGTCAACAAAGTATTCTAAAGATTTATTGTAGATCATACCATCTTAAAAGGAGCGGTGGATTTATACAAAATAATTGCCCAGACATCTGTTAGAGCGTTAGGTAGTCCACAATGGGTTTAACCCATCTGGCGGTGCCTAAGTGCCTAGGAGTCAAGCGTTTGGCACATAATTGATTGGATCTGATTGTGGTATGATTAAGATCTGATTACTAATTGATTTTCGTGCCAAAGCCGCTCAACTGCGAACAGCTAAAAGCTATTGCCATGCTTGCTCAGGGTGAATCTGAAAATGAGGTGGCATCAAGTCTGAGCAAAAGCCGTAGTTGGGTGCAGCAAGTGAAAAGGCATCCTGAATACCAAAAAATCAAGGATGCTAACACTGATGCAGTGGTTCAAGCTGTTGCAGAAAATACCAAAAAAGGTGCTTCTAAAACATTTTCGGAGTGGGAAAACCGTCGTCGGGTGCAGCGAGAGCGCGAATGGCAGATATCTCAAGCGCTACTAGACAAAGCGCAGGATATGATCGAGCAATTCTCATTAGAAGAAAAACGATGGTCTTTGAAGGACGTTTGTAGTTGCTTGGAAATTTCTTCAAAATTAGCTAGAGAGTCTGCCCAAATGTGGGGCGAGGATTTGAATGCGGCGATTACATTAGTTAGGGGTTTTGGTTTTGACGTTGTGGACACTCAGCTTCAAGATGGTTGCGCAATCGAATCAGTTGGAGAGGATGAAGATGATGATTTATAAAAAAATGTAGCGGTGATGCGATCGCCACTAGTTGCCACCCCTGTAATGCTCGGAGTGAGGTTGGGTTATCTTGTTAGAAATTTTACCGCATTGGTTCCTAAAAAATGGCGGAACCTTTGTTTGTTGATCTGTCGGCGGCAACACTAACTAGTTAAGTATAAGGTTCCGCCATTTTTTCTCGTGTAAACCTCGGTTCTCAAAATTCTCTAACTAGTTCTTGATTTTGAAGAACTAGTTCTAGTATGATGTAACTAGTTAGAGAGAAGAGATTGAAAGAGATGTCTAAAATCTTAAAACAAAAAATCGATGAATTGTTTGAGGCAACCAAAGATCTCATGAGCTTGGAGGAAATCAAGCCATACTGCGAGCAGTTCAACGAGTGGGTAAACCTCCACACAAGCTACAATATTGACACTTTGGGTACCTACCTCAGCCGTTACGGATTCTACAAAAAGTTCAAGAGTCTACCCCTAGAGCAGGGTAAGAACGCTGACTCAATTCCTAAACATGACGGAAACGGTAACGTCATAGGGCATGAATTAAAGCACTACGCCCTGTTACTTTGTGGCTTAGATAAAACTCAATGGCGTGAGCGCAACGACACAACACGGGTAATTGACCGTCTAGGCAACGACCAAGAAGTAGACCCAGACAAGTATTTAGAAGTAACCGGAAAACTCTTAGAGAGTGAAGATCCACACGAGTTAGCAGTTGGCTTAATTGCCGCAACTGGCAGAAGACCACACGAGATTTTAGCCCGTGCCAAGTTTACTGCTGTAGCTGGTAATGGCTATCAGGTGTTATTTGAAGGACAGGGAAAAAAGCGTGGTGAGGAGCCAGCTTTCAAAATTGGTACCCTTTACCCTGCTGACTACATCATCAAAAAGTTGGGGCAACTGAGGAGAGAGCCAAGTACTCAGGCACTAATCAAAGAAGTGGCTCAGGAATCCCCAGATGATATATCAGCCCAGAATAGAAGCATTGAGAATCGTAGAGGCAATTCACTGCGTCGTGTAGTACAAGAGTATTTCGGTGGACGCGATACCACCGAACCATTGCTCAACTTCCGGAACGACCAAGACCAGAACGACTGCAAGGCGCTAAGGGCTGCTTATGCAAGCTTGGCTACTAAGCGAGATTGCGATCGCTCTGTCGGTTCTCAAATGCTCCACTATGCCCAATTGCTAGGTCATTTTGTCAAAGAAAAG
>CAZZVG010000402.1:0-6049 GCA_964657295.1 Iningainema sp.
TTTCTTTTTCTTTCTTTTGCCTTTTAACTTTTAACTTTTGCCTTGTTCGGTCAAAGGGAATATAGCAGTTCGCGATCGTACTGCTATACATACTATAGTCAATTTGTCAATTATCTCAACTGGACTGGCGCTGTAGGCAACTTAGCAATGAGGCTACTTAAGTTTTTCACATCGTGTTGGAACCAGTTATGAATCCATAGACAGTACTGGTCAATAGCTTGTTGTTCTGTTATAATACCTGACAGTTCCGATGCTATTGAATGGGCAACCCAAATACCAGACATAATTGCTTTGAGAACCCCATGACTTGATGTCGGATCAACTACCATTGCGGCATCCCCAACGATTAAGTAACCATATCCGGCAGGTTGTGAAACAATTCGCCAGCTGACATTAGCCGCCCGCATGGGTTGGTAAATCTGTAACCCTTGGAATTCATCGGGTAACCAGTCTTTTGGGAGTTTCTGATCTACAAATGATAAGCGCGTCCATTGATAAAGTTGCAATCGCACTTTAGCAGTCCATGTCCAACCGCAGGAATCCGCAACGATCGCCGGTGCATCATCTCGCGCTTTCGTCAACCCTGTGACATAACCATAATAAGCAATCAGACGTGGAGAGTGATAATTAATTTGTAACCCTAATTGTTGAGCAAGCCAATGATGATCTCCGGCAGCATCAATGATTCTAGCCGCCCGAAAAGTAGAGTGGGATGTCTCAATGCCAATCACCCTGCGCCCATCCATTAGTAAACCAGTTGCACGGCTTGGTTGGATAATTTTCACACCAAGAGATCTTGCTTGATTGAGCAAAATTGTATCAAAATCCGCTCTCCAAGCTTGAAATCCTAGCCATGCTCCCTCTTCGTCTGAGCCAAAAGGGACAAACTCCCTGCTGCCTTCCCACTGCACCCAATTTCCCTTGTGGCGAAGAAAGCCAGCTGCTAAGACTGGCTCAAGCACCCCTAACTGCTTAAGTAGTGGTTCCACACCAGGGTGTAATGTTTCACCTGGGTGTGTACGCGGAAATGGCTTCGACTCAATTAGGACAACCTGTAAGCCTAGTTGAGCACACCGAATCGCGGTAGCGCAACCTGCAGGCCCACCCCCAACGACAAGCACATCAGGATTAGACACTTCTTCTAGACCAGGTTCCATTATCGCGTTTCAACAGAATATTGACTGCTGTCACAAACAAAGTCACAGTTTCTTCAATTTTCACCAAGCGTTTTCGAGAATTTCCAGGGTCTAAAGATGAATCTCCATAACGATAAATCTCAAACCGATAGATATTTCCAGCAAGCGTAGTCAGTGTTTGAGTTTGTGCCTCTTGTAATTCTGAATTGGTGGGTTGCACTGGTTGGAAAGAAAACACGCTCCATTTTCCCCGATCAGCAGGTATGATTCCTAAGACTTGGTAAACATTCGCCATTGCCAATACTCTGGCTTCGTATTCACGCACATCAACCTGAGCCGTTAATGAGAGCGAAAATTTCTTCTGCAAAGAGGTTTCTACATAATCTGCATGAGCAAAATCTGAATACTCTATCAACTCTGTGCCATCCCTGGTGACGCGTCGAGGTCCAACAATTCCATCCCACGGTGAATTACCAACCTGACCAATTTCTGAATCTGTCAACGGGCTGACAGTAGGCCATGTGGGATTTGGCTGAAACGTCCGGGCGGCATCAGGAGCCACTGCAGGCCAAAATGTACTCAGTGCAGCACAAAGTTTGGAGTCCTCAGGAAAAGGACTGCCTAAGCCGTAGCTTGCTAAGTGTTCCACTTGGTTGGTGCGATCAAAACTCACATCCCAACCAGGAGCAAATACTCCGGCTGCCGCATCTGGGAGATATGCTTGTCGGATTGTTGGGGAAGCATTCAACGGCCTCTGTTGCACTGAACCCTGACGGGGTAATGAGACAATTGCAGTTACAGTTTTATCTTCTGCTCGAAAATCAACATCTTTTAGTTGCAGGTTGGGAGCAAAACGATCATCACATAACGTTTTTGGGGGAACTCGCCAGAGATTCTGTCTGAGTCTGGTAGGTACTGACTGCTCTGTCCATTCTAATAGCTCTCGCTGGTCGCAACTGGGGAAAAAATCTGGTGCGCTGACTAGAGAATAGGCAGGCACGTTGCGAGGAATTGCCACCGCCAACTCTGAACATATTGCTTTAATTGACCCATCGCCTGTAAAGTCAAGGTAGTGTTGAGCATCGTAACCACCTGCTCTCACCGCCGCTTCCACATTTTCCCGGTCATTGAGATTTTCTTGTTGACCATTGGGTAATATTTTATGGCGGGCATGAACATACTCTGGAGCATGTCTTGCGTCCATTTCCGCAGGAATTGTGAGGCTAGAAGATAGGGTTGGACTATTCGCTGGAACTTTAAAGGTGAGTGGCTTCCCTTGATATGTCGCTGCTTGAACTAGATTTGGATGAACAACTGGAACTAAAAGCCCTGTACTAAAGTCAGAAGCGGTTGTAAATTCAGCAATGCCTTCTGTAAAAATAAATGGTGAGTTGCTAATGTCTGGTTCATTCCAGCCTGCGTCTTTTAATGCTAAATGAATCCGCCGCAGTTTTTGATTGACATGATGAGCATTTAAAGCGACTTGTAAGTCAAAGCCACGAATGCATTCTGTACCGTTGAATAGTTTGTGCAGGGGAACCCAGAATAGTCTACTATCATCTCCATCTTGAAAACGCAATGGTCCAAAGCTCTGGAGATTACCAGTGCTTTGAACTGCAATATAGGCAGAATAGCGTACTGGCAAGACGCGAAAAATTTCTTTTAAGTCACCTTCAACGGTTGGTAGAAATCCGCGCAGTTTTCCGTTATATAGCGGTTGAGCGGTTCCCACTCGGGCTACACCTGTGCGCGAAAAACACATATCAGCGTGCTGACGTTGGACAGTTTCCGACGCCGGGCGATATTCTGAGGCAAACACAGCAATCGCTAACATTTGTCTTCCGGCGAGAACTTGCAAATCTTGTATTGAAGGAGGCTGCACTCCATAAACAAAATTTTCAATGATTTCGAGTTCTGCTAGGGTTGGATATGCGCTCAAATTCTCACTCACCACATTGGGTGAAGCCAAGGCATGAAACAGCAAGCTCCGAGATGGATTTCCTGCTTCTATTGCTCGTTTCCCTTCAAAAGCAAAATCTTCAAACCCTGCTATTTGACGATTGATTGCTGGTAGTTCTTTAGTTAATTCCTGCTGGAGGTTTGTTGCCGTGATATCTAGCCCGTGCTGGAGTAGTAAGTCTCGCCAGCCAACAGAGGCGAGGCGGGAGCAAACCTGTTTAACTTCATCAATGAGAGCCATAATTTATATCCTCAATTCTATAGGTAATCAAGATTCGGGACTTGCAATAAGATCAAGCTCGGACAATCTTAATATCTCATTTAGGCAATGTTTCACAACGTTGCTGTGAAAGGTTGGTACTGTAATGCTACAAACCTTTATTCCTGTTTAATAGATTTTTAAATAGGTGTCAGTGAAATTGACTTATGCACTACTTAATTTAAATGAGTGTGCTTGTCAAATCTCTGGAGATGGTTTGTTGATATTTCTTGCCGTGCTGCCTGACGTTGGGATGATTTTTTCTGTCGAATTCCCTTACTCTGAGCTTTTCAAAATTATTTTGCCATCAGCGATCGCCACCTGAAGCGGATTGTCTAATTGTGATAATTGAAAATCTAGTGCTTGCTCATGGTGGAGTGCGATCGCCTTAAACTTGTTGAGCGCTTTGTGATAATCTGATTGTGCCTGGATAAAATCGCCAACAGCGCTGTCTATGGCTACCCTGTGGCGAACGTACTGCCTAAAACCCTCATCCTGCAAAAGATCTGGATTTGGGGGGAGCGGTTGTGTCAGTCTTTTCTTCCTAGCTTTTTGCAATTGCTCCAGCCGAACTAAGGCGCTGAGGAGCGATCGCTCTGGATCTGCCATTGCTGGTAATAAAGAGCGAGGTTTTTTCGCGTGCTGCTGCCAGTAAATGACATCTTGCTCACATTGAGCGATCTGCGTTTCTAAAGATTCCAGCAATTCTTCATGCTGATCGGCTGGTTTGTGTACCATATTATATCCGGAAAGGTACTGTGGGGCAAGATGCTGATAGTTTGATTCCCAATCTAAATCTATCTGTTTTTTCGCCAATTCCTGCTTTAATTTGGTGAGGTGCGATCGCTCTTCGGGTAAAGATTGCCTAGCTATGGCAAGCGATCGCCGTAATATGTCCTCTTTTGCGCGTGCTTTGAGCAAGGTTGTTTGACTTTCGATCAATTGCTTGATCTCGGTGACAGGCGTATTGGTAGAATTTTCAATCTTTGGGAATTTTTGAATGCTCAATAATGCTTGCTCAAAGTGCTGAATCTCCTCAAATCGCTGTTTAATTTTGATTTGTTGAGAGGCGATCGCGGATTCTAATACATGAATCTCTGATTGAAGGGCAGTAATGCGATCGGTTCCCTTTGCCTCTGCCGCAGATGCACGGAGATTCATTTCTATTTTACTTCTTGGCATATAAAATTTTTTTAAACTGATTATAGTTTTAGTCTATGGGTTATGAGCTTTATTTTAAATTAATCAAAAAGGAGCGAGCCGGCGCTCATCATCTTACTCTGCCCTGTGTTTTTTTCATCGCCTGCACCACTTACAAACTTTCCTACTTATGTAATTTTAACTATATGGAGATGTCTATTACTAGTTTGTGATTGTGCAGACAGCGCCACTACGAATAGAATTCAGCGATTTTACATTTCGTTACATTTTTTCTTATAGATTAGTGAGCAGTCATGACCTTATGATCACATTTAGGAACAGCAAAAAATGCTAAATCAGTTTAGCACTGCCGATATTATAGCTGGAGGAGTTTTGCTTTGGGCAAAGAAGCTAAGGATACTGACGTAGACTCTATGCCTGACACAGAAAAGGTTTCGAGCGATTAGCCCACAAAAAAATCATTACTAAATGAGGGTTTAAATCATAAGTTTTTTATAGTTTCATGAAAATCATATTTACTTTTTTGTAGTTAATTGGTTTAAGTTGAAAAAATCATACAAACCAGTGTCTATCTAAAGATAGATTTAGTCATACAAACCTTCTTTGAAATGAATTTTTGTGTAATAGTTATTTCAATGTTAATAAAAAATCGTGTTTTCAATTGGTGCAACCAACTTTGAGTTTGCATTTGATTCAAGTAATACCGTTAAAAAGAATGTAGGGTTTTATGAATGTGTATGTATTAAGTAAACAACTTTATGCAGCCATTTTCGTCGGAAAAGTCCTATTGATAAATGTGAATATACCAAAGGCAAAAGCGGATAGGATTGATGACGACGCTGCTGTATGTATGAGAGCAGTACAACAATCAAGACAATTAAGTCCTCAAGTGAATCAATATTGTAGGCTAGTAATTCAAGCCAAAATAAAACGTGATAACAGTAATAATTCATTAGACATATATAAAAATAGTATCAATCATCAAGTACACGATGCAGGAAAACTGGTAGTACCCGTTCCCGGTGGGTAGAGCATTAGCCCAGGGCTATTTCATTAGACATCTCCAGAAATCACGTAGGGGCGAACGGCCGTCATTGGTGTCAACTTAAGAAGATAGAGCCCAAATTTGTTGATTGTAAGCGTCAATTTCACGATGACGCTTACGCCTGCTTTTAACGAGTCCAAACAGCTTTTGATGTTGAATGAGATAAGAAATGAGATCAGTAGCATCACCACGTAGAAAAGCTTGAGAGAAATGGTATAAACTACGAAAGACCATTTCAGTAGAAATCAGATCTAGAGAGTCGGTCCACTAATATATGTTGACAAAATTAAAAATCTATGCGTGTAGGGAAAACGCCTATTTTGGGGTAAATATTTAGGTCGGGTTTTGGGCGATCGCATTAAAACTGAGAGCCTAAATGTTCGATTTAAACACCATCCATATTTTGGATTTTACGTCAATTACTTCTACTGGACCGACTCTCTAGACACACTTAAAGTAGTCCCTGAAACACATATAATTTACCACTTG
>CAZZVG010000403.1:0-6040 GCA_964657295.1 Iningainema sp.
CCTGAATCAACAGTGGTTAAAAGCAGAAAACAGGACTTTCATAAGAGCAAACGTCTTGTGCCTGGGAACCTGCGCTCCTGAATTGAGTGTTTGGGATATCTTAGACTTGGCTTAGTTCGGCAGAATCCCAACCCACTTTTATGCCATCGCCGCGCTAAAAGTGCAAAGAAACACCATAAAACTGATTGCCGAGAGCACTGCCATTTGCGACGCTTGCCTAGATTTACGCAGGTTTTACTCAACTTAAACTGTGTGGTGAATTTAGCTAAGTAGATCGGTAGAAATAAATCATTATAGGTTCGTAGTTGCTAAGAGCGCTAAAGCTCAACTACGAACATAATCAATATATTTTACATTTCGTTACATAGTTTTGTTTTTTATTGCTAACCTACTTAAAACCGGCTTTAAGTATCATCAAATAAACTTAGACTCTTTTATACTTATTTTATCGAACAAGAAAGTACGGCAAACACTTAGCTACTCACGTTATTGAGTTTAAGACTACCTATTTTCTTTACTTTTTTTTGGCATCCACAGCGAGGGAGCGGTTCATTAAATTAGGTATTCTACGGGCGCTTTGGGAGTAGACAGTTTTCAAAAAGGTAACTCTTGCAAATCTTATTTAAAGAGTTTTTTCTCGTAATTATACAAATAATCTGTTTTCATGTATTGTATAATCTTTTTGTAGATGTAAATTCAATAATTTAGCTTCGTGTCCTGATCGCAGTCTAGCTTGAAAATAACTATTAATTATGAATAAGAGGCTGAGTACGTCTTTCTACTGCTTCAGTGTTCATGACAACTTAATAATCTTTTGAAAAAAGCACTTACTATTTAAAGAGTAAATAAAGAATTTCTCGAAGTAACTGAATATTTCTACAGGGTCTTATATCCTAGATATTAACTACCCTGGCACATAAACATGTATATAGTAGTGGAGGCTTTAGTTTTATCTATAAAACTATGACTTTTAGCCCTACTTGTAAAGCTTTCAAATGGTAAGTCCAAAAGATGTGTAAAGAATTGAGAAAGATGTGCAACTACTTTTAGGGATAGTTATAATACATTGGTTTTGTGTTCCACTCAATTACCTTTTGCTTTTGAAATTTACATGGGATAATGCCCGATGGCTTTACCTCGAGTATTAGGTGTGCATTCTATCACTTTATGAGTTCAAATACATTATGACAACCTCAATAATTCCTACTTTACAGACTTACTACACACTTGAACAACAACACCAAGATAATCCCTCTGCATACTGCACGCTTCAGTGGCGACGGGGTCAGTTGTTGGTAAGAACTCTAGGACAAGTGAAACAGCCGTATTTACCTTTTCTCGAGCAAGAGCAATTGTTAGTTGAGTGCTTAAAACATTCTTCAGTAACCTTAGTTCGGATAGATCCTCATATTGGTGAAGCGAAGCTGAAGTTGTGGATAGACGCTTGTGCACAAGCCTCGAAGCCGATATTCCTACGTATACCCTCTGCCGATAAATTAAAAGAGAACCTGCTCTTAAGTTGGTTGAAACGCTTTATTGACTGGAGCGTTGCCCTAGTGTTTCTGCTAGCATTGAGTCCATTGATGCTAGTATTAGCTTTGCTAATGCGCATTTACTCCCCTGGTTCGCTTTTTCACTTTGATTGGCATGTTGGAGCGCGGGGTAAGGTTTTTCGGGTATTCAAGTTTCGCACAACCGTAGTGGATGAGAAACGCCATAAACCTGAGGTCACCAAATACCGCAATAATTTATTAAACACTGAAAATGGCCAAAAGACTACACCCCTGGGGAGTTGGATGCGTAAGTCCGGTTTGGACAGTCTGCCTCAGTTGTTCAATGTTATTCGAGGTGAAATGAGTTTAGTGGGACCTAGTTGCTGTACTTTAGCAGATGCAGTCCAGCTAACGTTAGAAGAGCAACGACAACTAAATGCACAACCCGGTGTGACAAGTTTATGCCAGGTAAAGGCACAATCGAATATCTTAGATCTAGATAGCCAAACACTTTAATTGACTTGTGATGTATGGCAACATAGATGTGTCAAGAATGAAGCGTTCCACTTCCTCGCCGTCAGTTATCAGCCGATATAACTTGTAAGAGATTGGGTTAAGTACCTATGTTCACCAAGTTCATGAGCATAGGAGATTGGTGACTACTGATAGCGGAATGCTCCACAATGTTATTGATGACAGCTATACTAGAGGCTACTGCTTGTAAAAACATTATTCTTGTCCCTAGTTTTGAAAAATTTGCTTCCGTGCTGAATACAGCTTTTGATAAATTCGTAACATTGTGGTTTATATTTTAAGCAAATGCACGCTTTAGGCTTAAAATAGTTACGAACTTATATAAAGCTGTAATTGTCGCGGTAGCAGTAGTTAAGTAGTCATTTACCACTTGAGAAAAATTTAGTGTATGGCAACTGCGACAGATGTGCCAGACCAAAGTAACTAGGAAAAATATTTATGCTTCTTAAATCCCAACCAGTAGCAAACGTACTTAAGAATATAGTGAAAGCTACCGGCTTTTGGCAGAATAACAGTTTAATATTGCGGGAGTTTAAACACTTCAAAAGAATTGCAATTTTAGCTGTAATATTTTCGTTTTTGGCAGCAACATTTGAGGGGATTACAATTGGCTTTTTAATGTCTTTTCTCCAAAGCTTAGCGAATCCTAACGCCGCTCCAATAAAAACAGGACTAAGTTGGGTTAATAACAATATTTTGGGAGTTAATGAATCGCCAATAAGTCGTTTAATTAGAATATCAGTGCTGATTTTATTAAGTACATGGATGCGTGCAGGCTTTAACTATTTTGCACAAATATATACTGAGTTTAGTCAACTACATCTGAGCGATCGCCTGCGAAAAAAAGTTTTTGAACAACTGCAATCGCTGCCGCTAAGTTACTTCAATAAAAGTCGATCTGGCGAATTAATTAATACGATTACGACAGAAATTGAAAGGTTAAAGCAAGGTTTTAGTGGCTCGGCATTTATCTTTACAAGAGGGCTAACAATTTTTGTTTATTTAGTCTCCATGTTTGTGATATCGTGGCAACTTACAATTATCACAATATTATTATTTTCACTGATAGCGGTAGGATTCAAAACACTGAATGGAAGAGTTAGAGAAGCCAGTTTCAGTACATCAATCGCTAACGGTAATTTTACTTCAACAGCAATAGAATTTATTAGCGGAATTCGGACAGTTCAGACATTTGGAACTCAGGATTTTGAACGTAAACGTTACTATGCAGCTAGCGATCAGATAGTCAGGACATCCGAGAAAGTGACATTAATCTGGACACTCGTGAAGCCAATTGCTGAAGGAGTCGCCACTACCGTTATTATTTGTATGATTATTTTGTCTTTTACTAATGTTCTTAGTAATAAGACACCAGAAATCGGTCCTTTACTAACGTTTTTCTTTGTTCTATTTCGTCTTGTACCAATTGCCCAAGATGTGAATGGCACATTAACATATTTAAACACACTTCTAGGTTCAGCAGAAAATATTAAAAACATTATAAGAACAGACAATAAAACTTACTTCAAAAATGGCACAGTTGAGTTTAAAGGATTAAAGAAGTCTATAGACTTAGTCTCAATAGATTTTGGCTACGACCCCAGTTATCTAGTGATCAATAATGTTACGCTTAGCATTGAAAAAGGGAAGATGACAGCACTGGTTGGAGCTTCTGGTGCTGGAAAAACAACACTGGCTGATTTAATTCCCCGATTTTACGATCCAACAGAAGGAAACGTTTTATTTGATGGAGTTGATGTCAGCCAATTTGAAATCAACTCCCTGCGCCACAAGATTGCTGTAGTTAGCCAGGATACATTTATTTTCAATACTTCTGTCTTAAATAATATTGCTTACGGTACGCCAGAGGCAACGGAAGCGCAAATTCGAGAAGCGGCTCAGCTTGCGAATGCATTGGAATTTATTTTGGACATGCCCGAAGGTATGGAAACGCGGTTGGGAGACAGAGGAGTTCGCTTGTCTGGAGGACAACGTCAGCGGATTGCCATCGCTCGTGCCTTATTACGTAACCCAGACATTCTCATTTTGGACGAAGCAACAAGCGCATTAGATTCTGTCACGGAGCGATTGATTCAAGAATCTTTAGAAAAGCTTTCCGTCGGTAGAACAGTCATTGCTATTGCTCACAGGCTTTCTACAATTGCACAAGCAGATAAGGTTGTTGTTTTGGAACAGGGGAGTATAGTAGAACAGGGTAAGTATCAAGAATTACTTGAGCGACGCGGTAAGCTTTGGGAATATCACAAGACACAATACGAAGTGGATCAAGTCAGATAAAACCAAGAGAACTATTTAGCTAATCCTCATTCTACTCAAACTGCCACATCTCATCTACTACCTTCGTTTTGGCTATTGAGTACGCAATTGAAAAATATTTTACCTGAAAAGGTTTACAAAAGATAAAAGCGAGTTGTGAAAAAACTCGCTTTTATCTTTTGTAAAGTCAAGAGTAAAACACACAGGCACTAAAACAAGAAACTCAGCAATACGTGCTCGGGTTGGCGGAAACACAGTTAAACGAGAACGGACAACCATTAACAAAGCGACTCACGCTCAAACGACGACTTAGGAGCATTTCATTGCTTGATAGGTACTAAACAGATTAACAGCCTCAAAATGCGTACGGTCTGCCAGGGAAAGCTTCCGCCGGGAATACTTTGCTAGCGCTGTTGTTCATTTCTGGAAAACCGAAAAACGTAGCGGAATGATGTAAAAAAATGAGTTGAAGCAATGACCGATTTGACCACAGGTTATCATATATGCCTCCGCATGGGTAAACAAGGAGATACTTTGCTTACATAGAAATCTACTATCTATGGATGTTTATGTCAAAAATTTACAAAAAATTTATGATAAAACTATATTTGAATTGTCTTTTGTAAGAAATTTAGTTGCCAAATTGTAAATAATAATTAATGAAAGTTTTAATGATATAAAAATGCTTTGAGATATTTACATCTCATAAAAGCTTAGGCATAAGTGAATCAGGAGCAACTTTCCTTGAATAAATATTTGAAATGGGTATTGATACCAAAAATTTACAGAAAATTTATGATAAAACTACATTATTTTTTTTCTTTAAAGGAATTTAATCGCACAATATAAATAACCATAAATAGCGAAGTAGTCCTAAAGAATAAGTGACCACTACTTCGCTAAAGAAAAGCGATAGGAATGAAAAATATGAGCGAGAATAAACCGACACAACCATTAGTTAGCGTCGTTATACCAACCTACAATAGACCAGAGTATCTAAAACAAGCGATCGCAAGTGCTGTTAAGCAGACTTATCAAAACATTGAAATTATTGTTTGTGATAATTGCAGTACAGAAAATCCTCAAGAGATCGTAGAATCTTTTCAAGACTCTCGCATTCAATTTTGGCGACAGCCGACAAATCTGGGAATGTTCGCCAATCAAATGTACGCCTTCAAAATGGGCAAAGGTAAGTACGTTGCCAGTCTTCATGACGATGATATGTGGAACGAGGAGTTTTTAGCAAAGCTTGTTCCACCACTAGAAGAACATCCGGAACTCATTTTAGCTTTTTGTGACCAATACATTATGGATGGACAGGGCAGAATTAATGCTGTTGGCACTAATAAGAATACACAAGCTTACAAACGGAGCACGCTTAAGAAAGGGATACATCAACCTTTTTCAGAAATTGGACTCGTACATAAATCTGTCCCAACTGCCGCAGGTTGCTTGGTTCGCAACGAGTTGATTGACTGGGATAGTATTCCTTCAGAAGTGGGTGGTATGTGGGATCTGTATCTAACTTACCTTTGTTGCGTTTCAGGTTATGGAGCCTACTATGAGCCGGAAAAACTCACTTTATACCGCGAGCATGATTCAACGGATACGATGCTAAGTGGCAGCAAAGATGCTCAGGCAAAAATCCGCAAAGCGAAAAGTGAAATCTTCTGTTACCAGCGGTTTATGGAAGATGAGCGGCTAGTTCCATTTAAGTCGTATTTCCAGCAAAGATG
>CAZZVG010000404.1:0-6030 GCA_964657295.1 Iningainema sp.
ATTGAAAGATATGTGCCAGTTGCGCTTATATTGTGACGCTTGCGTAAGTCCTAAAATATTTACATTTTAGGTGGGGACTGCGCGAGCGCATTCCTGGTCAACTGAGTCATGTTTGGTTAACCTCATTCCCAACCGCTTCTAAAAATAGGTAGGCTTAAACAAACTAACATTCGCGCTCAGTGTGGGAATATCAACCTACGCCAAAATCTATGGTTCCATTAAATCCCCGTCAACTCGCTTTTATTGCCCTACGAGATGTTCATCAGGGGGCTTATGTTAATGTTGCCTTAGATCGGGTGTTGCAAAAAGTTGATTTGCCCGATCGCGAATCTTCTCCAAAGGCACTATCTTCGGGAAACAAATTTGACGATCGCGATCGCCGCTTGGTGACAGAATTAGTTTATGGCAGTGTCAGAAGGCAACGCACCCTCGATATTCTGATTGATCAACTGGGCAAAAAGAAATCGCACCAACAACCAAAAGATCTCCGCACTATCCTACATTTAGGCTTATACCAACTACGCTATCAAGAACGAATTCCTGCAAGCGCTGCTGTCAATACCACCGTCCAACTTGCTAAAGAAAACGGCTTTTCCGGACTCACAGGATTTGTAAATGGTTTATTGCGGCAATATATCAGAATTGCAGAGGATAAGCAAGGCAAGGAAGACAAGGAAGAAATTTCTCCCCCTCTCCCCCTCTCCCTCTTCCCCTTAAAATTGCCAGACAACCCAGCAGAACGCTTGGGTATTTTGCATAGCTTTCCCGACTGGATTATTCAAGTGTGGGTAGAGCAACTGGGTTTTGCAGAAACCGAACAACTTTGTCAGTGGATGAACAAAACGCCAGCGATTGACATCCGGGTGAATAAAATTCGCACTTCCTTGGAGGAAGTTGAATTGGCATTGCAATCTGCTGGTGTTTTAGTTAGGCGAATTCCTCATCTATCACACGCTTTACGCTTGAGTGATCACATAGGTTCAATTCAAAAATTACCCGGTTTCCATGAAGGTTGGTGGACTGTACAAGATAGTAGCGCCCAAATGGTAAGTCATTTGCTTGCTCCCCAAAAAAGTCAAGTGATCATTGATGCCTGTGCTGCACCTGGAGGTAAAACAACCCACATTGCCGAATTAATCGGGGATGAAGGAAAAATCTGGGCTTGTGATCGCACTGCCACTCGTTTGAAGAAACTTCAAGAAAATATTCAACGGCTGAAGTTAAAATCTATTCAAATTTGTACTGGTGACAGCCGCAACTTACCCCAGTTTAACAATTTAGCTGACTGTGTATTATTAGATGCACCGTGTTCTGGTTTGGGAACTTTAAACCGCCATGCTGATGCTCGTTGGCGACAATCAACAGAAACTGTACAAGAACTCTCGGTCCTTCAAAAAGAATTAATAGCATATACTTCTTCTTTTGTCAAGCCTGGTGGTGTCCTAGTTTATGCCACTTGTACATTGCACCCAGCAGAAAATGAAAGTGTCATCAAGTCATTTTTAGCGGAAAATCTGAATTGGCAAATTGAGCCTCCCAGCCTCGATTCATCCCTAAGTGCTTACTCCACTTCACAAGGTTGGATCAAAGTATGGCCTCATCGATTCGACATGGATGGCTTTTTCATGGTGCGTTTAAGGAAAAGCAATAATTGACCAAGTAGAAGATAATAATGAAGGTTGACCGTGACCAAGCTCTATTTGATAAAATGACCCTGAAAAATCTACTAAAGGATACAAAAATGGTTGGTCATTCTCATAGCGTAAAAGATTTAATCAAAATTTTGATTGGGGCCGCTTGGCTAGATGGTAGAATTCAACCAGAAGAACGGGAATATATTCGCAAAATAGCTCAAGAAAAAGGTGTAGCTGGAGATTCAGATATCCAACATCTGCTAGATGAACTAACAACCGTGCAGCCACAGCAATGCTATGACTCTGTGAAGCAGTATCTAGGCGAGCACCCGAGTTCTGAGGATAGCCAAAGTTTGATTGAGGCGATCGGTGGCTTAATCTACAGTGATGGTGACGTGGCGATCGAAGAAGCAAAGCTCATCAACGAACTACAACAATTATCTTCCGAGAACGATTCAACCCAACACAAGTACAATCCTATTCTCAAGCGTATTCAAAAGCTTTACCATCGTTGGGTTGACGTTCAAAACTGACCAAAGTCCCTAGTCCTGAGTAAGAATTTTTCTTTCTACAATTTAAGTTGGTTATAAAACAAAATTCAAAAGTTTTTGGACTCAGGACTCAGGACTCAGCACTGATTAGGGCTTCGGATCTCCAATACCCGGAGTTTCTTCTTTCTCAATTTTTGGGACAAAATTAGGACGTTGACTGCCCTCAGAACCGGGGGGACGCTTAGAGTTGTACCAAGCGATTGAACCAATCGTGATTGCGGCAATAAAACCAGCCACATAAACTAGAACCGCTGATACAGGAAAATGCGGAGCATTTTCTGCTGCTTGCGCGGCTGTTTGCATCAAAAAAGTCATCAGTATGTTCTCCTAGTGTAGGCAACACTATTTAAGACCATATATAAAGAGAATAACATCCACATCCACCGTCAGGAGGATTGGAGGAGGAGGAGAATAGATTCAAATTCTTCTGTACTCCTCCTCCTCCCTACGTCCCCGAATTTGTCCCTGAAGAGGATGGTTTGAGCCTCTCTCGCCAAGAAGACGGTTGTGACGGAGAATTTGAGGAGGGAGAATGACTTGTTGATTCAGACTGTTGATGCGACGTAGAAGCGCGTGGTGTAGAATCTGAGTCTTCTCGTTTGGAACGTCGCCTTGAACGAGAAGACTCACCATTTGACGTTGTGGAACTCGATTCTTCACTACGTTCCCGTCGATAACGCCTTCGGGATGTAGAGTTTTCCTCGTTTTGTTGTTCAGAGTAGTGCCGCCGCCTAGATCTTGATGTTTCTTCTTGTTGTTGCTGTTGATCTGAAGAATCGCTACTTCTGTGCCTTCTTTGCCAGCGATCGCCATCATCCGACTTGCTAGAATTGTCCGATTTTTCAGTCGCGGAAATAGGGCGATTCATAATTCGTTTGGGCTTGACCGGTTCTGCTTTGATTGTCCCTTTTCGACCTTCTAGCTTAGGTATTGAGGGAAACTTCTGTACAGGCATCCCTTTTACGGCTGTTTCCATAAATTGATGCCAGGTAGAGGCTGCGCTGCCGCTGCTACCATCAGTAGGGTTGTTGTTGTCATTACCCAACCAAACACCTGTCACTAGTTGAGGAATGTAGCCAATAAACCACAAATCGCGGGCTTCATCAGACGTGCCCGTTTTCCCAGCCACAGGTCTATTATCTAATTGCGCGGCTGCACCGGTTCCTTCTTGTACCACGTTGCGTAGCATCCAGGTCATAATGGCAGAACTTTCAGCATCAAGCGCCCGCGTTTGCTGAAAGTTAGCAGACCAAATCACCTTACCCCAACGGTTGAGAATACGTTTGATGCCGTGAGACTCGACATGCAATCCATTCGTTGCAAAACTACCGTAAGCACTGGTTAATTCCAGCAGATTCACTTCATTTGAGCCAAGTGCTAGGGAATAGGTAGGCTTAAGGTCAGATTTAATCCCCATATCGTGGGCAAGTTTGATCGTGGGATTAAATCCAACACTAATTAACACCTTGACCGCAATAATATTAACTGACTTGGTCAAGGCATCTCTAATGCTCATTGAACCGTGGAACTTTTCACTAAAGTTTTTTGGTTCGTACCCATCTACGACAAAAGGTGCATCCTCATATTCTCTGTAAGGACTTATTCCGCTGGCTATAGCAGTCGCATAAACAAACCCTTTAAACGTTGAACCTGGCTGACGTTGTGCTTGGGTAACGCGATTAAATTGGTTCTTACCAAAGTTCTTACCCCCAACCATTGCCTCAATTTCTCCACTGCGGGGATCAATGGCAACCATAGATCCTTGCTTAAAATTCTCCCAACGACCTTGATTTCGCAAAGTTTTGGCGACTGATTCTTCTGCTGTCTTTTGCCAAGTTGGGTTCAGAGTCGTTTCTACTGTTAAACCTCCTTCTGCTAAGACGTCTGGGGAAACATACTTCGGCAATTCTTTTTGAATGTATGTCGTAAAGTAGGGAGACTGAATGTCCAATTGCTTGGGCGAACTGTGTTTGAGGGCGATCTGTTCCGCCATTGCTGCTTGTTGTTCAGCTGGTGTAATGAATCCAACTTCTTGCATTCTTTGCAATACTGTATTCCGCCGTTGTTTGGCGGCTTCTGGATTCACCTCCGGCGAGTAACGACTGGGGGCAGGAGCGAGTCCGGCGATTGTCGCAATTTCCCCAAGTGTGAGTTCATTTACCGATTTACTAAAGTAGATGTGAGCCGCATCTCCCACACCATAAGCTCCAGAACCCAAATAGACTAAATTAAGATAGTGTTCGAGAATTTGGTCTTTGCTCAATTCCCGCTCCATTTTCTGTGCTAAGCGAACTTCCTTAAGCTTGCGCCAGACTGTTCGTTCTTGCGTTAGGAAAAGAATTCTCGCTAGCTGTTGGGTGATTGTACTCCCACCTTCTACTACATCCTTGGAGCGCAAGTTATTGAAAAATGCTCTAATAATCCCTTGAGGATCAACTCCATTGTGTTTGTCGAATCTACTGTCTTCTGAGGCAATGAAAGCTTTTCTTAATTTTTCTGGTATTTGATTGAGTTTTAGCGGTTCTCCGGTTACTGGTCCGGTTTGTTGCAAGATAATTCCATTAGCAGCTTTAATCGTTAGTGTTTTTTCGCGGACAACAGTATTTAATTCCAGTTTATTTGGCAAACTTCGGTCAATTGACCATACGGTGTAACCTGTGTAGCTGATACCGACAATTCCTCCAGCCAAACCTAAAAACCCCACCCAAAACCAATATTTACGATAAAGTGGTTTACCGTTGCCAAGTCGGCTCAGTAACTGCTTCCCTTTCATCGTGATGGTTTGTGGTTGGCTCTCCTGAGTGGATTCCTCCTGGTCATGATTATCAGGCGGCAATCCCGGCTTTTCCTTGTCAGAGCCACTCGACTTAAACGATCTTTCTTTGAACCAGGAGGTAAACTTTACCACGTCAGTTCCTTGCTCCAAGCAGTAGTAACTTAGCCACAGTGAAAAAAAAAATTATTCAGCGCACCACATTTGCGATAGTATATCAAAAATAAATTCGCAGGAGAACTATAATTTGGCAAATTTGAGGAAATTCAAATTTGTTTTCCTGTAAAGACAATCTGAGAAACCTGAGGTCAAACCCAACGCTTAAGAGTAACTAGATGAAAGCATTGCATAAGGCTAGCGCCATCGCCTTGGGTAGTAATATTGGCGATTCTTGGGAGACTTTAGAAGCAGCTATAGAAACATTAGCTCAAACACCTGGTATTTTTTTACAAGCACGTTCTCGTTGGTATAAAACTAAAGCCATTGGACCGACACAACCAGATTACTTGAATGGATGCGTCTTACTGCAAGTTGATATGCTACCACAGGTACTGTTAGAAACTCTGTTACAAATTGAAAATAAATTTGGGCGCGTTCGACTTGAACACTGGGGACCGCGATCGCTAGATTTAGATTTGTTATTATTTGATGACTTAATTTTCCACACACCAAACCTCCAAGTTCCCCATCCGCGAATGCGAGAGCGGGCTTTTGTGCTGGTACCACTAGCAGAAATTGCCCCAGATTGGGTAGAACCAGTTTCTGGGTATAAGATTAAAGAACTCGTTAAAAAGGTAGATTGTTCTGATGTAAACTTACTGATGGAAAATCAGTGATACTACAGATAAACACTTTTATGTTTATCTGTGTGTTTATAAACATTAAACTTAAACTATGCCATTAGGTAGAGAATTACCACAACTACTAAAACAAAAGTTGCTTTATAAAGGGCGCAAGTTTAACTTTGAAGTCAATCGCTTGCGTTTGCCTAATAAAGCAGAGGGTGAGTGGGAATGTATTCGTCACCCTGGTGGGGCTTTGGTCGTCCCAGTAACGGCAGATGGTCAACTTG
>CAZZVG010000405.1:0-6027 GCA_964657295.1 Iningainema sp.
GCTTAAAGTCGTTTTGGTTGGGGAAGTTGAGGAGAGGGAGACGATCACCCCGAAACAATTCTTCACTCGCTTCGCCAATAGCTTGTAAAGTTTCTCCAGAGGCTTTCTCTGCTAACAATAGCAGTAGGATAGACGCTGTACCCATTTGTAAGAGGAAAAATTGAGGAATGGTAAACAAAGTTAGATTTAATCCGGCATCTGATGAAGGCTGAGAAATAGCTGGTGGCATAGGTAATTCGAGCGTGATTGTTAGGATGATTGGAAAAGACAATAGTCTAAAAAAACTGAGATCTTGCAACTGTATAAAACTATCTTTACCGATTTTGCCTGCCAATAAGGTAATAAAAGTGTTAAAAAAAGCTTCATGATGTGATAGTGATATGGTTCCGGAAGACATAGCTTTCAACCAACCGTTATCTGCTGAAAGCATCATGAAAGCACTACCTCTCAATACTAGCTTGCTGTAAAGTCAACCCAAAAATGAAAATAGCATTACCAGATAGTCAGCAATCCTTAGTACAGTGGATCAGCCAAGCAACAGGGATCAGCACGTTCGGAGTGAAAATCCGGTTGCGGGGTAACGACCTACATATTCTTTGTGAAGGTCAAGAATGTCCCAAACGTTGGCGAACTCTATCTGACTTGCTGCAAGCACTACAGCAAACAAACCTGGATATTCTGACAAGCGACGAGCAAACCTCCATCTACCAAGTCATTGTTTACGGTCGAAAAAAAGGCGAAAAGCGACCTGAATGGTATCATCGCGTTTACTTAAATCAATTAGGTAAGCATCTCGAACAGGCAAAGAACGCTCTGAGAGAAGATACAGACGCAATAAAACCCGGTGGGGCGTTGGTTGTCTCTAACGAAAGTTTGGCACGCCAAGGGAACCCAGATGCGATCGCCCGCTATCTTAGTGAAATGCTTTCGTCCTTGGGTGTGGCCGTACAGGTGAAAGTCAGGGAGCAAAAGCCATCTCCCACAAGTCATGAGAATCAAAATCGCCTATGGGTACTTTGTCATTCGAGTTATACCCCTGATCCCTCGTTGATCGCCCTCCCTGTCGCCCAGAAGTTAAGGGAACTCAACCTTTCCGGTTACCAGGATGCACTAATCGCTTCTCAAGTTCATGGGGAAACAAAGTTTGATTGGCTGCTACGGATAGATTTAACGCCAAGAGAAGTCATGCTCAGGGAATGGGCAAGATGGGGCGATGTCCAAGCGATCGTCCGCTTATTGAGTGCAGCGTTATCAGAGTCACTTGTGGCAGTGGAGGCAACTCTGAGTGAATCAACACTACATTTATTTTGTACCTCCTCCACGACGACTGTACCCGAGCAAACACTGTGTGTGGAAACAATCAAGCCTCTGTTGGAAGCGATAGCACCTCAAGGTATTGTTTCTGTCGCCATCTACGGCCAACAAAAAAGCACCAATCTTTCACCAAATTGGATTGACTGGGTTTCCTTACCTGGATCTGAATATCCGGCGTTAGCAATATCGGTATTGGATTTGGCCAGTTCTGGCGACGAACCTGCGATCATTTTTCTTCTTGAGCGCTTGCTGAACCCTGACTTAGATTCCCGTTTGAACACAGGAGGGACTCGGGTACTTCTACTACATAAAGGTGATTTATTACACATAATGTGTGATGCACCCATTTGTCCCAGACGCAAACAGACTGCTGCCAAAGTCACTCAACTTATTAGACAATTAAAAATCTCAGGGATTGCTGGAGTACGAGTCTACGGTCGTCGTGCTGGCAATAAAGAGCCAAATTGGCAATATGGGGCTGACTTTAAATACCGACGACATTTAGTACCAGACGCAACCCCAGAATTTGCCGCGACAAGTGCCTATGTTGGGGAGCTTCTTCCCGAGGAGAGTCATGAACCAGTGCTGCGTCCGGATTTAACAACGGACGAGGTTCAAAGTTTTGTCACGGGTGTGGCTCAAGATTGGAGAGCCACGGCAAGAAAGTTTCTCTTGGGATCACAAATCTGTGTCGAGAGTGACTCTTTACCAAAGCAAATTGACGATCCCCAAGGATTGCGAGTTGCTCTGGTCTGGGGTACGCTAGGCCTGCTACTTACCCTACAAATTGATTGGGTGTTAGCGCAAATTCTTGATCGCGCTCACCCACCAACACCAATCGCCAGCGTTTCGCCTCAATCTTCATTAACGAATGGAACCCAGAGTCAGAGAAGCACGTTTTTTGCCCATACTTCCCAGAAAAAATCCTCTCATAACAGAAGTTCTGTATTCAATGCTTCTGAGTTCACGCAAACGGATAATACCCAAGACAGAAGTTTGAGTGCCGAACCACTCAAGCAAAAGGCAACCGCAACGGCAATTCTTTTAGCAGCGCGATCGCACGTACCCAGTTTCAATATCCGACAGTTAGATGAGCAACTGGCATTGTACAGACAGCGTTTAGCAAAAACTGGTAAACCACCACAAGTTTTAATTATTGGCTCCTCCCGCGCTCTGAGAGGAGTAGATCCCGCCGCACTTTCGCAAAGCTTAGCGACTCAAGGTTATCAAAATATTGACGTATTTAACTTTGGCATTAACGGTGCTACAGCACAAGTTATCGATTTTATTATTCGCCAAGTTTTGATGCCATCGGAACTGCCAAAACTCATTCTCTGGGCAGATGGTTCCCGTGCTTTCAATAGCGGTAGAGAAGATATCACTTTTAACGCGATCATTTCCTCACGAGGCTACAAGCAGATTTTGCAAAAAGTTACATCGACAGCAAATTCTACTGAACTCTCAAAAACAGTACCCACAACTGAGGAAACGACTAAAGTCGAAAAGCCACACGTAACTAGCTACCAAGCTGTTAATCAGTGGTTAAATAAAGCTTTTGCTGCTGTTTCACCTACTTATCAAAAGCGCGACTCTCTCAAAAATTTCTTAAATAAACAACTGAAATCGTTACCAATAATTGGCGTGGGTGACACTCAGACAAAGCCAGTTCACGCTTCACCAGATGCAGAAGAAGATACTTCACAACAAGCTGTAGACTTTGATGGATTCTTACCTTTGTCTATCCGCTTTCAGCCAGCAATTTACTATCAGAAACATCCTAAAGTCTTAGGCAATTACGACAATGACTACAAATCCTTTAATCTCGAAGGAGAGCAAGAAACAGCTTTACAAGCCCTGTTAGATTTTACTCAATCTCATAACATTACTGTCGTTTTTGTCAATACGCCTCTCACCAGAGATTATCTAGATCCAGTTCGCACAAAATACGAGCAAGAATTTCAGCAGTACATGTTGCGTTTTACCAAACGTCCAAAATTTGTCTACCGAGATCTTAGCCAAGCATGGCCAATAGCCAATAATTACTTTTCCGACCCCAGCCACCTCAACCGCTACGGTGCTTACGAAGTCTCAAAAAAACTAGCGATCGACCCAATGATCCCTTGGTCAAGTCAATGATGTGGTTAGTAGTTATTACAACAACCAACAACTATCAACAATCAACACTATTTAAATGAACTTCATATCACCTGTATACGGATTTTTTTTACTAAGTATTGTCGGGATTTATTGGTCTGTAGAACACAAGCTCCGATTATGGACACTGCTGACGACCAGCCTTGTATTTTATGCCTCTTTTCAAGTCCAGTATATTCCGTTGCTACTAGCACTGATTTTTATTAATTTTCGTGTAGGACAGGAAATGGGGGAAAACACTGCACCTAGCGAACATTCTCTCAACTCGAAGATATCTAACGAAGAGTGGCAATTTGCTCAAGTTGATTGGAACCGTCGTCGGTTGAAGTTGTTATGGCTGGGTTTGAGTGTAAATATTTTGCTACTTTTTGGATTTAAGTATCTGCCACCTTTATTCAGTTTCATTTTTCCCAGCGCTTCCACAAACTCGGCGACTGCCTCTTTTAAATTGACTGCACCTTTGGGAATTTCATTTTTCACTTTTGAATGTATTGCCTATCTAGTTGATGTTTATAGAGGTGCGCCTGCTTCTAGAGAGTTCCTCGAGTTTGCGGCTTACAAGTTTTTCTTTGCCAAACTGATTTCCGGTCCTATTACTCGTTACCACAACTTAGTAAATCAATTTAACACTCTACGCTCGCAAAGTCTTAATATTATAGCAGAGGGACTGTGGTTAATTGCTAGAGGTGCGGTCAAAAAAGGTATTCTGGCAGATAATATCGGAGTTTTTGTCGATTTATGTTTTGGTAACATCCTACGAGCTGGGAGCGTCGATCTCTGGCTGGCTACATTTGCTTACGGCTTGCAACTGTATTTGGATTTCAACGGTTATGTAGATATTGCTCGTGGTAGTGCTTTGCTATTTGGCTTAGTTTTGCCAGAAAATTTTGACTTTCCTTACTTTACTACTAGTATTGGTGATTTTTGGCGGCGTTGGCACATAACTCTTGGAGATTGGCTGCGTAACTACCTCTACTTTCCTTTGGGTGGTTCACGTCAGGGTTTGATTCGCACTTGTCTTAATCTAATAATTGTGATGCTACTTGCAGGTATTTGGCATGGCGCAGCACTAGGTTTTGTTGTCTGGGGTTTATTGCATGGGCTAGCCTTGGTTGTGCATCGTCTGACTGAAGTGATGAGCGATCGCTCTGTGGTTCTGGAAAACTTCTGGAAGAACCCATCGGGTGTGGTTTTAGCTTGGCTGTGTACCCAACTGATGGTTTTCACTTCTTGGATCTGGTTCCGCTTACCCAATCTCCAAGACTCTTCAATAGTATTTCGACATCTTTGGGGTTATCCGGCTGACGTGCAGTTTGCTCAAAAAGTCTATGTTGAAGCCCTAAATATTAGTCAACTTCAATTGGCAGCATTGCTAGTTGCGATCTTTTGCCTTATGGGTGTGGCATATGCAACAGATCGCACTCTCAAGTTACAGTTTAACTGGCCAGTCAAGCTTGTGTTTGTACCACTATGCCTCTACAGTGTGTGGTTGCTAGCTCCTGAAGGTAGTTTACCCTACATCTACTTTGATTTTTGAGGAGAGGAAATAATTAAAAAATAATTAAAAATTAAAAATTAAAAATACACTCATTACAGCAATTTTCAGGTAAATAAACCACATCTTTTTTTGTCTGACACAAAGGCGCAAGGCGGTTTCTTGGCTCTGAGTTGTTGTTAACAAACGTCTTCAATTGTCTGTAGTAGAAGTCACAAGAAAGTAAAGTTTTATTAAAAAAAGTAGGATAACTACTTTACTAAAAGTTAATTCATGTTAATTGTATAAATACAGGCATAAATTCAAGCCTGATTTGTTCTCACAAAACTAATTGCAATCATAAGAACATGACTTCAACCTTACAACAGCGCAGTAGCGCCAACGTATGGGATCGGTTCTGCGATTGGATCACAAGCACCGAAAACCGCATTTATGTTGGCTGGTTCGGCGTATTGATGATTCCAACTCTGTTAGCCGCTACTATTTGTTTTCTAATCGCCTTTGTTGCTGCTCCTCCAGTAGACATTGATGGTATTCGTGAGCCTGTTGCAGGTTCATTGATTTACGGTAACAACATCATCTCCGGTGCAGTTGTTCCTTCTTCCAACGCGATCGGCTTGCACTTCTACCCAATCTGGGAAGCTGCTTCCTTAGATGAGTGGTTGTACAACGGTGGTCCATACCAGTTGGTCGTATTCCACTTCTTGATCGGTTGCTTCTGCTACCTCGGTCGTCAGTGGGAATTGAGCTACCGCTTGGGTATGCGTCCTTGGATCTGTGTTGCTTACAGCGCACCTTTGGCGTCTGCTGCTGCAGTATTCTTGATCTACCCCATCGGACAAGGTTCCTTCAGCGATGGTATGCCTTTGGGTATCAGCGGTACCTTCAACTTCATGATCGTGTTCCAAGCTGAACACAACATCTTGATGCACCCCTTCCACCAGTTAGGTGTAGCAGGTGTATTCGGTGGATCATTGTTCTGTGCAATGCACGGTTCACTCGTTACCTCTTCACTAGTACGTGAAACCACCGAAAGCGAGTCTCTAAACTACGGTTACAGATTC
>CAZZVG010000406.1:0-6024 GCA_964657295.1 Iningainema sp.
AGCACGCCAGTATCTGGAAAAAGAGGGGATCAAATTTCAAATTACAACATCTGGCTACTTGCAGCTTGGTAAAGTTGTCTTCAAGCCCTTAGATGTTCCTACGGGTGGCTACCAAGAATTTGATGCACGGGGTCACCAAGTACTGCTTAATTATCGTTCCTCAAAACAGATTGCCCAGCAACTGACTCTCTCACAAGTTCTGAACGGTCAATTCGATCCCAATTGGGTGAAAGACCGGATTGTGATCATTGGTGTTGATGCTGAAAGTAACACAGATATTTTTCTCACTCCCTATAGTGGAGTCACTCTCACTCGCCAAGAAGTTCCAGGGGTAATGATTCACGCGCAGATGGTCAGTCAAATTCTTAGTGCTGTTAAGGATCGCCGACCCTTTTTGTGGGTCTGGTCCACATGGGGAGAGGTTTTTTGGATTTGGATCTGGTCCTTTATTGGCGGTATTGTAGCTTTATACGCTCGGTTACAATGGCAACGAGTATTGTTACCAAGTACTACACTATTCGTCTTACATGGAAGTTGCTTTATTCTTTTTATGTGCAGTGGTTGGATACCTCTGGTTCCCTCAATTCTGACATTAACATTGACTTACAGTTTAGTTGTTTTTTATACATTTTTTCTTAAGAGAGCGAAATAGCTAAGTAATGATTTAAAATATAATGGCAATCTGGCTTGGGCAGCAAATAGCTGGTCTAAGGTCTATTTTCTCCACTAAATCTATTACTAACCACGATGTCACAGTGGTCAATATCTAGTATTCTAATTGGTATAGTTAATGTGTGATTATGCAAAAATACAATCAATTTTTTTGGTAATTTTAGATGTAAATTAAGGCACAATTACTTTCCTTCAGTAAGCCTCATCAATGGGGGTACGTCGATAAATTTACTGGATTTTGAATGACTAATTATATCGTAGACAGAGCATTGCCGAAAATGAGTACACGAGAGTGTAATTTCAAGAGGTTTTTATGAGACACATTTCTTTCCAGCAGATGGCATTAGTCTATAGTACTACTTGTATATTGGCTAGTACAATGCAATTTCCAGCAAAATCTGAACCAATATTTCGCCACACACTTAACATCGCGGGCTTGCATTTCATTCAGCCAGTCTTTGCACAAGAACCAGAAAACCGAGGCGCACCTGGCGATCGCAAAGGAGCCGGAAGCCGTGGTGAATGCCGAGCAGTTGCAAACAAACCCCCACTGATCGGTATGGTGCCTTTGGTCGAAAGAAATACAAAGTACAAGCAGCAAGGAAAAACGGACTCAAAATTCTCAAAATATGTTTTGGGGTTAACAGTATCCGAACACCCAACTTTTTGGTTTTATATGCCTTACACATCCAAAGATATCAACTCTGTAACATTTACGTTGCTAGACCAAAGCAATAATTATGTGACCAAAAAACCTATTCCCGTCACGGTATCTGGAACACCAGGAGTTGTTAGTTTTACTCTTCCCAAAACAGAGAAATCTTTAGAGGTGGGCAAATTTTATCATTGGTTTTTATCAGTTAGTTGCCAGTCCCAGAATCAATCTGATGATACAGTTGTTGAAGGGTTAGTTGAACGCATCCAACCTAACAGCAATTTGATGCATCGTATGGCAACCGCAACACCACGGGAGCGCGTTGCTCTTTACGCTCAAGAAGGTATTTGGCAAGATGCACTGACTCTTTTAGGTGAGCTTCGCCGTAAACAACCGCAAGATACTGCACTAGTTTCTGATTGGAAAAACTTATTGACTTCTGTTGAATTACAAAACGTAGCGGATGAACCAATTACACCTTGCTGTAACTCTTAGGAAGAGCGTAAAAATAGACTCTCTACAGCCAATTACCTACAAGAACATAAGGTGCCCAATAAAACGGGTGTTCTTTGTACTGATGTAAAATTGACTGTTGAGCCAAGCGTAGGGCTTCTGCTTTGGTTATAGTCGGGTTGTTTGTTAACTGCCGATAAAACTCACTCATTAAGAGGGTGGTAGACTGATCGTCTACTTGCCATAAAGAAGCAAGGGTGCTGTGTGCCCCAGAACGTACGGCAACTCCAGCAAGTCCCAGTGCAGCTCGCCTATCTCCAGTCGCAGTTTCACAAGCGCTGAGGACGAGTAATTCAATTGGCGGAGGCAGGTGAGATGATTTCCCGATCACTTGTTCTCTCGTTTGGAGGATCTCACGCAACTGCTTGATGTTAATTTTGCCATTCCATGCTAGTATATATGTTTCATCAAGTCGAGAACTAAACTTGCCGTGAGTGGCTAGATGAACCACGGGAAAGGAAACGGAACTTACTTCGTTTTCAATGTTTGATTCCGTAAATTCTTGGTTAATAAGTTCTTTAGAATGAAGAATGGATTTGATATCCTGCAATTCAGTTTTCACATAAGGTAGGGGACTAAAGCCAAAGCGTGATTCAGTAAGTCCGGCGGCTAAAGCTGCAAATCGTTTTTTCGCTGTTTTTTTAGGTTCTAACAATTGCAAACCAGGAGATAGGGCAACACTGTACTTCTCCACTAAATATTGCTTCCCATTATAGAGAGCCGCCATGGGGATATTATGCAGCGAACCATCAAGGACAAAAACTAGATTTTTGACTTGGCTTTGCTCTAAGTCTTTTTCCGCAGGTTTAATTATCCAGTTATAAACTTCTTGAGAAAGTAACTCGCGATCGCGAAAAGTATAGCGTTGTCGTAATTTTTGTTGTAGCTTGTATAAAGTACTTTCTACCTCATCTTTGGCTTTGGATGTCGTGTAATGGCGAAGTTCGTCTGTTCGGGGCAATTTGACAATAACCTCCAAGCGATCTGCCAAAATAATTGGGTACATCACTGCCGTGGGTGGATTGAGGCGATCTACAAGTTCGTCAATAGGTCTTGGCTTTATAGTAATGCATGCATCTCGAAAAAAGTTGTCAAGTTCAGCGAGTTGTAAAGCTTCGATGACATCACGAGCTTTCTTTAAGTTTTTCTGAGTCACTTCTTCTTTTGCTTTTCCTTGGTTTAAGAGTAAAGCGACTAGCTGCCGATAGACTGGTTCTACTTCATCCCGAAAATCAAACTGTATATTAGCCTTGAGAGTTACCAAGTCGCTCCGCAAAGACTGGAGAGTGTCCACCGCAGTGGAGTAAGCTACAATTGTTCTTTCCAAGTCACCTTGAGCCAGAAGTAAGCGTCCAAGCTGCCATTGCCACTGATAGGCAATGTCAGGTGCATTAATGATTTGGGAAAGATCTAAAGCTGATGCGGTGTATTGCTGGGCAATTGACCATTGTTTGTTTTTCTCGTACAGTTGACCCAAATTTCCCTTAGCATAAGACTCAGCTCGTCGATCTTTAAGGTCTTTTGCTTGTTGAATCGCTGTGTTTAATAGCTGGACAATTTCGTCTTGAGAATTTTGAATTTTAGATTGCTTCTCCCCATCTCTCTGACTAAGGCAGACTAAACTTTGAGCAAAGTTCACCTGAGCATAAACTCCATCTCTGCTTGGTGTTAGACTTGCGAGTGTAGCTCGAATTGATTGCAATTCCTCGTCTAGTGGCTGTTGCTTAAGTTCTTGCAAGACGCGTAGGTGATTCAGTTGTGCAGGTAAGGCAGTAATTGTTGATGTTGATTTACGAGCGCTTTTGTGATAAAAGTCTAATGCGTTATTGTAGTAAATCTTAGCATTCTTCCCTAATGATTCATGGGAGCAGTGTAATGGTAAAGGATTTTCGTCTCTTACATCCTGGAGTAGGTTTCTGTTACCGTTAGCAAATGCTGCATTACCCAGACTTAGTAAGGTAGCACTTTCTTCTTGTGGGGATTGCAAGTGTTGAGCGACTGTTAAACTTTGCTCGAGTACCTTCTGAGACTTGTCGAGATCACCGCTTGCGAGTAGAGCATTACCCAAACTTCGCAATCCTGCAGTTTTTAGGAGAGAATCAGTTTGCGATCGCAGACTGAGTTCCACCTGATCAAATATTTTCATTGTTCGGTGGTAAAGCCCCAACGATTGCAAGGCTGTAGCTTGGTTAATTAAACTACCAACACGACCTACGTCATCTTTAATTTGAGTGTAGGTGTTGGCAGCCTTTTCCCATGATTCTAGAGCAGCTTGTGGTTGTCCTAGTGCTAACTGCAAACTACCTTGAGTATTGTGGACAAGGGCAAGAATGTTCTTTGCATCATTTGTATTAAGTTTTGATTGAGTTAATAAATTAAAGCTGGTTGTAATTGCCTGAGTCGCTTGGTTCCACTGTCCAAGTTTTTGCTCGGTTAGGGAAAGATAGTTCAACGCCAAAGCTTGATTGAGTAGATCTCTGTTGGACTGATAAACTTGTACAGCCTCTTGCAAGCTTTGCGCTGCCTCAGCAAATTGTCCTGCTTGGTATAAAGTCCTGCCCTGTTGTATAAGTTGTTCTGTTGAGAACCCTACCTTGTCTGTAGAATTCCTCCTCGCTAGCAGTTTGGAATGAGCTGGCAGGATATGAATGCCTAAGCCGAAAATCAATCCCAACACAGCTAATAGGATAATTCTCAACATCCGCTGCCAAAGAAGTTGTAAAGGCTGTTTTCTTAGCATCTCCAATTCCTCGAATTAGTTAGCAATTGGTGGATGACATCGAGACGGTAAACTCTCAAGCTTATGAGGTGTTGCCGTGGGAGCATAAGCTGTAAGTATGACTTCGCCTTTTTCATTTATCACCCACCCTTGGGCTGCAACAATATTGGCAGCGGATGTTGTAGCAGAAGATGGGTTGTCAGTTCTTCTTGTGCTTTTATATTCTCCAGAAGCTTTGGGTACAGTCGTCAATCGCCAATCTTCCCATACTGCATGACGGTTAAGTACATTGTTGGGAGAGGGAGGCAAGCCTCCATGTCCGGTAATGGTAAAGCTACTGCCATAGCTGCGGGCACAGATATTCTCGTCAACTAAGCGGGCGACATCCACCACATCTAAAGTTAAGGGGACTAATGCTTGGCTGGGATTTACTTCAGATGTGTTGATCTGCACCGTGCCATTTTGAGAATTTGCACCTGTGGCAGTAATGTTTCTTTGTAAAGTAGTTACATTCCGGAACTGTCTGCCAAAGATGCCTTGGGTATTGATTGTGACGTTACCGCCACGAAAGTCCAAAGAATTCGCAGTGATTTGGCTATTTTCCAATATGGCTAAGATATTGGTGTCAATGTTGATATCGCCACCGATAACATTGTCTCCTCTAGCATTGGTGGTGATTTTACTACCATCACGTAGAAACACTAAGTCTCTACTACGCAGCGTGATATTGCCCTCATCCCCCATAGTATCAGAGCTAAGAACTCCTCCGTCTAAACTGATAGAGTTAGCACTGACTTCTATGTTACCGGCCGCGCCATTTCCCTTACTGGTGGTAGAAAGTACTGCTCCATTTGTTACAAAAAGTTTTCTAGCTGTAATTTGAATATTTTTACCATTACCTTCCGCTCCCGATTCCACACTGCTTAATACGCCACTGCTGTCTCTATGACTACTTGTACTTATTCCATCAAAGGAAATAGTATCGCGGGCATTGATAATTACGTTCCCCGCATCTCCCTGTCCTCTTGTCAGGGCATTGAGTTGAGCGCCATTAGTCATCGAAAGGGACCCGGTGGTAATGTTAATGTCGCCGCCTTTACCCACACCTGTTGTACCCACACTGCTGAGTACCGCACTGGTACCTTGATAAATATTCACTCCATCAAAGGAAATAGTATCGCGGGCACTGATATTTACGTTCCCCGCATTTCCCTGTCCTAAAGTCAGGGCACTCAGTTGAGCGCCATTAGTCGCTGAAAGCGATCCAGTGTTAATGTTAATGTCGCCGCCGTGACCCACACCTGTGTAATCTACACTACTGAGTATCCCACTGGCATTTCGATTGCTACCTGCTCCATCGAAGGAAGTAGTATCGCGGACATTAATAGTTACCTTCCCCGCATTTCCCTGTCCTGAAGTCAGGGAACTCAGTTGAGCGCCATTAGTCACCGAAAGCGACCCGGTG
>CAZZVG010000407.1:0-6023 GCA_964657295.1 Iningainema sp.
GGTTGAGAAAACTGTATCAAATAGCTGTTCATTAAAAATGACAGTAGGAACCCGTTGTTCAAATTGAAACAAAGCCGAGACAATCATGTATATTCGGTGGGGAATCTGGTTTGCTTTGAAGGAGGAACTACCTCATTTAGTAACGAAAATCATCTAGTGGGACTTTATAAAAAACTCCAGTGAAATCAGTTTAGAATGCTTATACAAAGTTATTTTTAGGTTAGCCTCGACAGGAGCAGCGTAAAGTAAAACATCAAGTTCAGGTAGCAATGCTTAATAGAACGAGAAGCATACAAATGCGTTAGTTGAGCGTTAACACTTAGAACTGAGAGCTGCAACTCAAACTTCACAATATTTTCACAGCGAATACAAGTCCGGTTATGATCTACTGCCTTAATCCAGATTGCCAGAATCCTCAAAACCCTGATGGATCAAATTTCTGTCTTAAATGTGGCAGAGGGCTGATGCCGCGACTACGAGGACGCTACTGTATTATCTCAGCATTGGGGAGTGGTGGATTTGGTCGCACTTACCTGGCAGAGGATGTAGACAAGCTAGGTGAGCGATGTGTCGTCAAGCAGTTTGTACCGCGAGTTCAAGGTAAATCGGCACTCCAAACGGCAACCGAGTTGTTTGAGCAAGAAGCAAGGGGTTTACAACAACTAGGAAAGCATCCCCAGATTCCTAACTTGTATGCCTACTTCCAAGAAAATAACTACTTGTATTTGGTGCAGGAGTTTGTTGAAGGTGAAAACCTGTTGCAGGAGTTGAAACAGCAGGGGGCGTTTAGTGAAATAAAAATTCTGACACTTTTGCAAGACCTCTTACCCATCCTCCAGTTTATCCATGAGCGCCAGGTAATTCATCGCGACATTAAGCCAGAAAATATTATTCGCCGTAAAAGTGATGGCAAATTAGTGCTGATTGATTTTGGCGCAGCAAAGCAGGCAACAGTAGCAGCTATGGCTGGACAAAAAATAACTATAGGCACGCCTGGGTATGCTCCCAAAGAACAAATGAAAGAAGGCGACGCTTATCCTGCTAGCGACCTCTACAGTTTAGGCGCAAGTTGCTTTCATCTGTTGACAAACATTTCCCCTTGGTCACTCTCGCAAGAGAAAGGCTATGACTGGGTTAGGATTTGGCAACAGCATTTGAGGTGTCCAATTAGTGAAAAGTTGGAACAAATCTTGAGTAAGTTGCTAGGAATAGACTACGAGCAGCGCTACCAATCGGTATCAGAGGTATTGGAGATTTTTAAGCCAAAGCCGCCAAGACCAAATCTACGCACATGGCTGATAGTTTCTTTAGTAGGAGGAATTGTAGCGATCGCAGCGCTCAAGCTATTAGTACCAACAACTCAACCACTTCCTACCAATTATTTCACCAGGGGAAAAGAATCTCTAATTAATCAAGATACCAAATCAGACTTGTTTTGTAAACAAGCCTTGGAAAAAAAGAATCAGGGAATGCAAGCCTTCGGCGCTGAAAATTTTTCACTTGCCAAAGACAACTTCCAAGCTGCTATCAATTTATTTAGACAAGCTCATCTTAAATGTTCCGTTGATCCAGAAACACTAATTTTCCTCAATAATGCTAAAGCTAATATCCAAGGCAACCCGCTCACAATTGCTGTCGTTGTTCCCATCGATGGGACTGAGACATTGAGTAAGCTTGCCGAACAAGTGCTGCGTGGAGTTGCCCATGTTCAAGACAAGTTCAATCAAAGCAGAAGTATTCAAGAACGACTATTGCAAGTCATAATTGCCAGGGACGACAATCAAGCAGAGATAGGCAAACGAGTAGCCCAGCATCTTGTGGATAATAAAATTCCTGGAGATAATTTCACCGGTGAAGTGTTAGGAGTTGTTGGTCATTTAACCAGTGATGTCACTCTGCCTTCAGGAGAGGTTTATGAAACAAAAAGACTGGTTGCAGTTTCTCCCACAAGTACCGCTGTCAGACAATCTAACCTCAGCCCCTCTGGCTATAAATTCAATTTAAGTAAATACGTTTTTCGCACTGCTCCCCCGGACTCAGTTGCAGCTGAAAATTTATTTCAGTATGTACAGACAATTCCTGGTTCTGGAAAAGCTGCTATTTTTTTCAACTCTAAGCAATTATATAGCTTATCTTTGAAAGAGGCATTGGAGAAAAAGTTTGCGCCACAAGAGGTAATTTACTGTGATTTATACCAGTTTAGTGTAGATACATGTATCAGTAGAACCAATAACGCAAAATTTCGGATGCTAGATTTGGGTATTGGAAAAGCCACAGAAGAATTATTAGCTATTGAGCGAAATCAGAGTAAACTACCTTTATTAGGTGGAGATGCCCTGTACAGCGACGATAAGCTGGGCGATGAATCTAAAAATATGGTTTTAGCTGTAGCTTCCCATATAGAACTCTTCTCCAAATCGTTTAAGAAAGAGTCTGTAAGACTTTGGGGAACTCAAGAGGTGGGTTGGCAAACAGCTACAACCTACGACGCAGCCGAGGTAATTGTGGAAGGGTTGAGGAAAAATCCTACTCGCACTGGGCTATATGATACCTTGTCAAATAATTTCTCAGCAGAAGGTGCTACAGCCAAAGTGCAATTCGATGAATTGCACGATCGCAAAATCCCTGCCGAAGATAAGAATAAGCTTGGTGTCTTAGTTAAAGTTCAAGAACAGTGTAAACCCAACGATCATAAGAAATATAGGTTTTGCGTACTAAAATAGTAGCCTTTGTATGTGTAGCAGCACCCTTAAGGGTGCCGACTACTTAAAGGTTCTACTCCCAATACGGTTCGGTTAACCATGTTCATCCTTGGAAGATCCCCCCTAACCCCCCTTAAAAAGGGGGGAAATTAGCCCCCCTTTTTAAGGGGGGTTGGGGGGATCAAGTCTTATCCGAACCGTATTGGTTCTACTCCCTACTCTTCTACTCCAACGACAACCTTCGTGGTGTAATACTCAGTCTTCGCGTACACACTGATAATACTCTCATCTACTTCAAAAAACGTCCCTTCTTGTTCTTGGTTGGAAAACTGTAAATTTGGGTATTTAGCAGCAAGTTCCTCAGAAGTCGCAGCTTTTGCTTTCATCTCATCCGGTAAAAGTCCTGTAGAACCGATGTAAAACACTAAAGGACAAATCTTATCTCGGTAAATTCTTTCTACATACGCCTCTAACTTGGTATTTGCCGCTGTCAAAGCTGCAACCATTTCTTCTTTGCTGACAACTTTATCATTCCACTTGTCTTGCAACACCCGTATGCTTACATCAGCACCAACTTTTGTGAGAATAGCCTCAACTATGCCGTTCTTCTCCAGTCCTAGAAAGTCATCAAAAATTGGTTTCATTAAGTCATCCACTTTCGTTATTTTTGTGCGGGATGACAGTTGCTTGTGCCTAAAGGCGATTTGAGGAACTAAAGCCAGATCAAAGGTAGGAGGAGTGAAAATCTCTCCAGTTTCTGTATCGTATGCCTGATACATCCGATCGAGAAATTTGTTTGCCGAATGCAGTTTGCTTAGGTTGAGAATGTCTTGGCTGCCAATATCGATTTTATAGCTAATTCGAGAATCAAGAGTGCCGTTAGCTAAAGCTTCCTTGATGTCGGTGTATTCGTTGGTTGTCGGGAAGTTGATATAAAGACTCTTTGAGAGATAATGATTTTTTAACTCTTCTAATTGTTCTGGCAAAAATACATCTGATTCTTCTTTCAAGTGAGCGGAAATGATACTAGAGAGAACTTTGATTTCCGCTAGCTGAGCAAACAAATTATCAATGTTACTATACTGTCCATCAAAAGACACAAGCGGTAAATTTTCTAGTTTGATGGTGTAATCCGTGCGGAAGTCGAATTCTTGTGCAGAAGAACCATCTTTTTCTAGTACGCCTTTTTCCTTAAGCAAGTCAAAGGCTTTTTTACTGCTAATTTTCACTTGCAGTGATTTCACATTGACTTCGCCGTCATTAACGAGGGTGTAATTATTAAAGGTAGCTAGGTCATTCACCAACAAACCTGCAACATCAATAATTGGGGTTTTATCTTCAGCTTTGACAAGTCTGACTTTCCGAGTGATGAGCATATTGATGGTGGCGGTGTTACGATTAATTTCAAACGAACCCATGCCAACATACTCACTTTTATCTATATATTCCGTCGTCAGCCAAGGTTTGACAAGACTGCCATTTTCATCTCTGACACCTTTAACTCTTTTGATTCCTTTTCGTTGATAATTTTCCTGCAAGTGCTTGAGGTTAATGATTATGTTATGGCGATGTTCCTCAAAGATTTTCAGGAGTTCCAGTAAAGAAATTTTCTCGTTTACCTTAACCCTATCCAGAATTTCATGTTGCAAGACGTGAGGATAAAAGAGTGCAATGTCAATGTCTTGTGAGAAGTCGGCGACTTGTTCGTTTGTGAGTGCTTTGGCGTGCCTTTCCGTTAAAGTGGCGTTAAAAGTGCTGGCGATCGCATACTTAGCAGTATTCAAATTACCCTCAGCCAAATTCGATTTGGCAAACGCATACACTGACTCATCATTCTGCGCCACCGATACATCTAATTGCTCGTAAGCTTCTTTGGTAATTTGCTTATATTTATAGATAATTACCTCATCCTCTGGCTTCAGTCCACAAATTTTCAAGGTTCCTGGTGTACCATTAATTTTCTTGGCACTTTTGCACAATAAAACCTGATAAGTGTAATCCGAGGCGAGGGGTTCTTCTATCGCTGGTGCTACTGAACCACCTAAACCTTTTGCAGTGCTGTAAATGGCATCATAAACTTCTTTCACATTCCCAGCTTTAATACACCTACCTGAGGCTGTGTTAGCAATTTTGGCAAGCAGTTTAAAGTCACAAGCGTTGGAATAAGCAATGGTGTTAACAAACACATCCATGCCTTTAAGTTCTTCGCATATCGCCTCTAGGGCTTTGGCTTCTGCACTGGGGCTGCTATCATTGGCATAGCCATCACTGTGCAAAGTTATGGCAGTAAGTTCCCCCTCTTTAATCAAAGATTTCGCCATCTGCATTGCTTGAGATATGCAGGTTGAATAGGTAGCGCGAATTTTTTTAATTTCTTCCAAGTAGGCAGAATTTTGTTTCATCACTTCTTGAATAGGAATTTGCTGGAAGTGACAGGTTACGTCTCCTTTAGAAGAATAGGATATTAAGGTGATAACTAGCTGGAAATTGATGTATTCATCAAGAGTTAAAAGCTTAATCAGAGTTTCTTTCAAAGCCTGAATATCGTAATACATCGAGCCAGAACTGTCAATGATAATGATGCTATGTGCTACTGATTTTTCTGGGATCTCACTCCTGCTTCTTTCTAGGTTTACTCTGTCTACTAAATAGTAGGCTTTTTCCTTGCCTGCCAAGTTGTAAAGTATAAATTTTCTTCTCATGTTATTGGTAGATTTTATGTTGGTATTGTGTCGCTTAACAACATTATTTTTTCCAGATTTCTTTGCCATGTTTACACCTGCCCTGATAAAGGTTACGACTCATCTTAATCCACGGTTTTTAGAGCGTCATCTTTGCCTATAAAAGTTTCTTTAAAACCTTATAATTTAAGGATAAACACGCAAAATACCCGTAGACAAAAGTTATGCCAACTCAATGCTAAAAATGGCGTAAAAACGCAGATATTGTGTGGTGATAGTTGCTTTTACGGAGTGTACGTTATGGGCATCGCCTTGTAAATTGGCGTTACACACTCAATGTCCATATCTTTAATAGTACATTAGTACTATTAGTTTGTCAAGTCCCTATATTGCACCCAAGTGAGAACCGCCTGGGTACGGCTTTGGTTCCTGGATAATAGCTACAGTCTGTTAAAACCCAATACGGTTCAGTTAACTCAGATCTTGCACCAATCCCTAACGAATAGAATTCGCGGCTATACAAACTAAGTCCCTTCGGGTTCGCAGTCCCCTACGGAGGGAAACCCTCATATGCGGGCTGTCTCACCGCCTACGCGGACTCACAGAAAATCAAGGGTTTGAAACCCGCGTACTGCGAAGC
>CAZZVG010000408.1:0-5999 GCA_964657295.1 Iningainema sp.
TCATGGTGGTGTTCATGGTCATGATCATGGTGGTCGTGATCATGACTGTGTTGATCTGCGGCGTCAAAATATTTATCTGACTCAAACAGACCAACGCTAAGAATTAACGGGAGTGGCACTTGACTTCGCGTTGTCCGTAGAATTCTTGCTCCTTCCTTGACTTGTTGAATTTTTGTTTCGAGAGTAGACAAATCTTCTTCAGAAACTAAATCCGTCTTATTGAGGACAATCACATCACCATAGAAAATCTGACTGTAAGCCGCTTGAGAATTAAATAAATCTAAGCTGTAATTTGCTGCGTCTACAACTGTAATAATAGAGTCCAGACGGGTTGTATCGCGCAACTCTGGGCTGAGAAATGTCATGGCTACAGGCAGGGGATCTGCAAGTCCAGTTGTTTCCACAACTAGATAATCTATTTTTTCAGTGCGTTCTAAAACTTTGTAAACGGCATCTACCAAGTCATTATTAATGGTGCAACAGATACAGCCGTTGCTTAACTCCACCATGTTATTATCATTATCTTCAGTGGGGATAATTAATTCATTGTCGATGCCTATTTCGCCAAATTCATTTACGAGAACAGCAGTTTTCAGACCCTGCTGATTGCTGAGGATGTGATTGAGTAAAGTTGTCTTACCGCTCCCGAGAAAACCTGTAATAATTGTAACAGGCAATCCTTTTTTCGGAGCATCCATTGCTTGAGATTCGGAAGTCACTGCTGATTGCATAGCGCTGCTGTCAAAAAGTAAAAGCTAAAAATGTAGCGCAGAGAGTACAGAAAACACTAGCATAGGGATGCTGAATATTTCATCCCTCCTGCTCTTCCTTATTATTACGTATCTTTAGCATTACGTGGCTATGACCCTAAACGTTTACAATACTCTCACCCGCCGCCAAGAACCTTTTGAGACTGTTGAACCCGGTCAGGTTAAGATGTATTACTGCGGCGTAACGGTATACGATTACTGCCATGTAGGTCATGCCAGAGCCTGTATTGTTTGGGATGTCGTGCGTCGATACCTTCAATTTATCGGCTATAAAGTACGCTTCGTCCAGAATTTTACCGATATTGATGACAAGATTCTCAATCGAGCGCGGCAAGAACAGTCCTCAATGGAAGCAGTCGCAGAGCGCTATATCCAAGCCTATTTTGAGGATATGGCACGGCTTTCGATTACTGAAGCAGATGAGTACCCGCGTGCGACTCACACAATTAACGGCATTCAACGGCTGATTCATGAGCTGGAACACAAAGGCTATGCCTATCCAGCAGACGGTGATGTTTATTATGCAGTGCGTCAGTTTCGCTCTTATGGCAAACTTTCCGGACGTAAGTTAGAAGATTTGCAAGCTGGTGCCAGTGAACGGGTAAGTGTGGAAGATCCAGAATATCAGAAGAAGAAAGACCCGTTTGACTTTGCTTTGTGGAAGGCAGCTAAAGAAGGAGAACCGGCTTGGGAATCATCTTGGGGTAAAGGTCGTCCGGGGTGGCATATTGAGTGTTCGGCAATGGTGCGCGATCGCTTGGGTGAGACTATTGACATCCACACTGGTGGTGAAGACTTAATTTTCCCGCACCATGAAAATGAAATTGCTCAGTCAGAAGCGGTGACAGGAAAACCACTGGCACGTTACTGGCTACATAACGGTATGGTAAAGGTGAATGGGGAGAAGATGTCCAAATCTTTGGGCAACTTTACGACGATTCGAGAATTACTAGATCGACCAGTTGACGCTATGGCGATCCGCTTGTTTGTCCTACAAGCACACTACCGCAAACCGATTGATTTTGCCGATGAAGCGATCGCCTCTGCGACCAACGGTTGGCATACCCTTAAAGAAGGTTTAATCTTCGGTTACCAATACGGTAAACAACTGGGATGGGATTTGTCATCCCCAATCCAACATCTAAAATCGGAAATCCAAAATTCCTATATTGAACGTTTTCAAGACGCTGTGAACGATGACTTTAATTTCCCTGCTGGGTTAGCAGTGCTGTTTGAGTTAGCTAAGGAACTGCGTCGTGAGGGAAATATTCTCGTGCATCAGGGAAAAACGGAGAGACCAACAGATGAATTACTGTTAGAGTGGCAAATACTTGTGACTTTAGCTGGGGTTTTGGGTTTAGAAGCCGAACATGCAGGCGATGATAATTTAAGCGATCACCCCACAAGTGAAGGCAGTTTAAGTGATGCGGAAATTGAGGCGTTAATTCAGCAAAGGCAAGAAGCACGTCGCGCTAAAAATTTTGCTTTAAGCGATCGCATCCGCGACGAACTGCAACTCGCAGGTATTACCCTAATTGATAGCCGTGATGGCACTCGATGGCACCGCAACTAAACAATTAAAAATAAAAAATAAAAAATGTTTTCTGAACTGACAAAAGCGATCGCTCACATCGATATTCCGGCTGATTGGATCGGCATCAGGGTTGTTAAGGAAACTTCCTCAACGCGTTTCGTTCGTGATGGCTTACCCCAAAACAACGGCAAAACCTCCACTCTTGGAGCAATGCTGGAAGTTATGCTCAATGGCTGTATAGGCTATGCGGCTACCAACTCGCTGCAACTCCAGTCTTTACAAATTGCTGCTGAGGAAGCGTATAAACAAGCACTTGCAGCTAGCGAGTGGTGGATATACCCTTTTCAAGCAGCAAGTGAGCGTCCTAAAGTGGTCGGTGAATATATTTCCCCGTTTCTCGAACCTCTAGATAGTTTGAGTCTTGAGGAAATAAACGATTTACTTGTCCGCATCTGCAATACGATAAAAGTCTCTGACCAAATCGTTCAAACCATAGCCAGTGCCACGACTTCTGAGATGGAGACTTGGTTTGTCAGTAGTAATGGTTCGGAGGTGTATCAAAAATTTCTGTTTCTGAGAACAGATTATAAGGCGACAGCTCAAGATGGAGCGATCGTCCAAAAGCGCAGCTACAATGGCTCGGAAGCTAACTGTTACCAAGGTGGACTGGAACTTTTCAAACAAGCAGAATTATGGGATCGGGTACGGCAGATTGGCGAACAAGCAGTGGAACTGTTGACAGCAGATGAATGCCCCATCACTACCACAAATCTGGTACTTGCCCCAGATCAAATGTTATTGCAAATACATGAAAGCATCGGTCATCCTTTAGAAATAGACCGAATCTTAGGAGATGAACGTAACTATGCTGGCGGCAGTTTTGTCAAAACAAGTGATTTCGGGAAGCTGGTGTATGGTTCGCCACTGATGAATATTACTTTCGACCCCACAGTGAAGAATGAATTTGCTAGCTACGGCTTTGATGATACAGGTGCTGTAGCAACAAAGGAGTATTTAATCAAAGATGGCATACTTCTACGCGGGTTGGGTAGTCTGGAAAGTCAAGCAAGAGCAGGTGTACCAGGGGTTGCCTGCGCCCGTGCTTCTTCTTGGAATCGACCAGCAATTGACCGCATGGCAAACTTAAATCTAGAGCCGGGAAACACCTCGTTTGATGAAATCATCGCGGATATAGAACATGGTGTTTATATGGACTCTAATCGTTCTTGGTCGATTGATGATCGCCGTTATAAATTTCAGTTTGGTTGCGAGTATGCCAAATTGATCGAAAACGGTAAACTGACCAAAACCCTCCGCAATCCCAACTATCGAGCCACAACTCCAGAATTCTGGGGGAACTTAATCAAAGTTGGAAACTCATCCACTTGGGAGATGTACGGTACTCATTTTTGTGGTAAAGGAGAACCAAACCAGGCAATTTGGGTAGGACACGGTTCCCCTGTTTGCGTATTTGCCAACGTTGAAGTCTTTGGCGGCGGCAGTTGAATTCCCCACTCCTGTACGGGCGGGTTTGACAGAATATCGCCTGTACCCAAAAATGTTATCTATATTAAACCCGCCCCTACTGATGAAAAAAGAAGAATTGTCTGTTTTAGAAGAGACTTTTAACCAACTGATTGAAACTCTACTAATTAAAAAAGAAAAAAGTGAACAATTTACTGCAAAACTAAGCAGTGAGCGCAGTCAGTTTACTCGTTTTAATCATGCTAAGGTACGACAAACGGGTTGTGTTGCTGATGGCTGGATAACACTCACTTTGATGCAAAATCAGCGCAGTAGTTTTCGGAAGTTTCCTTTTACGGGAAATTGGGAACTAGATTGGCAAGTAGCATATGAAGCTTTGCAAGAGTTGCGTGAAGAACTTCTTCAATTGCCTGTTGATCCGTATCTCGTTTTACCATCAGGAACAAATACTAGCAGGGAAGTACATTCTGGGAATTTGCTAACGGCAGAAGCAGTCGTACCAACAGTGTTGCCAGCAGTTGCGGAGTTAGATTTTACAGGTTTGTATGCAGGCGGAGTTATTATTAAAGCTTATGGTGATTCTAGCAGTCAGAAACACTGGTTTGCCACCGATTCTTTTACATTAGATTATTCTTTATTCACAACAGTTGGACAAGCAGTTAAAGGTATTTTTGCCGGGAGTGATTGGAATAATGAGACTTATGCCAGTCAAATCAATGATGCCAAAATTCAACTAGAATTGCTCTCACGTCCGGCGAAAAAATTGCCACGGGGACAGTACAGAACGTATTTTGCACCAGCAGCAGTTGATTATCTATTGAGTATGTTTTCGTGGGGGGGTATAGGTGAAGCTGATTTACAACAAGGGGGTAGTGCTTTAGCTTCATTATGGCGGCAAGAAACGCAGTTATCTCCGGCGTTTAATCTCAAAGAAAACTTTTTGCACGGGTTGGTGCCGCGATTTAATCAATGGGGAGAAATGGCACCACTGGAGTTACCAATAATTGAAAAAGGTGTTTTGGTGAATACTCTTGTGAATTCTCGCACGGCAAAAGAATATCAAAAAACTGCTAACGGTGCTAATGGAGCGGAGTCTTTACGTGCATCGGAACTCAGTCCGGGAAATTTAGAATTTGGGCAGATTCTTCCTCGTTTGGATACGGGATTATATGTCTCTAATTTACATTATTTGAATTGGAGCGATCGCCCGACTGGTAGAATTACAGGTATGACCCGTTATGCCTGTTTTTGGGTAGAAAATGGTGAAATCATCTCTCCAATTGAGAACTTACGTTTTGATGAAAGTCTCTATCGCTTCTGGGGAGAAAATTTGTTAGAGTTCACCGATTTTCAAAAATTTATTCCTGAAGTCGGAACATACAAAAGTCGTCAACTTGGAGGTAGTCTAGTTCCAGGGATGTTGGTAGAAGATTTTACGTATACCTTATAAATAAACACCCAAAATATTGTGAGAAGACTTCAAGCCTATGGCGACAGCGTTAACATACAAATACCTGCGCCAAAAACTCTTGTCGCCATGTTAGACTACAACTCTCTAGAACGCCTACCTACAGCAGAGGAGCTACCAAGCTCAGATGATACCCCTGTGGATAATGAACTACAAAATCTACTTCCTAACTTGTTACTAGCCAGCTTAGCTATAATTTGGGCAGAGCGAATGGACTGGTACTTTGGGGTAGATATGGGTATTTATTATATTCCCAACCTCCGTTATCAAGAACCTTTAGTACCAGATGGATTTCTCAGTATTGGGGTTGAGCGACGAAAACGACAGCGAGGAAGACTCAGCTATGTACTGTGGGAAGAGAACTATGTCGTACCTCTAATGGCATTAGAGTGTGTTTCTCACAAATATGGTGGAGAGTACGACGAAAAACAGCAAAAGTATGTGAATTTAGGAGTGCTGTACTACGTTGTGTACAACCCTGAATATTGGCAACGAGACAAGCACCAACCGTTTGAGGTTTATCGCCTGACGAATGGTGAGTATGTGCTTCAATCGGGAGAACCATTTTATATGCCAGAGATTGGCTTAGGAATTGGGCGTGGTGTGGGAACCTATTGCGGTTGGGCACAAGAGTGGTTGTACTGGTACCAAGAAACAGGATTTCGTTACCCAAGCCCGGATGAAGCGACATCTGAACAACGACAAAGAGCAGAACAAACTCAAATTCAGCTCGAACAGGCAC
>CAZZVG010000409.1:0-5979 GCA_964657295.1 Iningainema sp.
TTTAGCGCTAAAGCGCAACTACGAACATAACGCTATGAATTTAGGCAATTTTGTACTTAGTTCGTTATTAGTTGTCGGCGAGAATAAGATTGAGTCTTAGTGATGAAATATAGGCAGGATAAAAAGTGACAATCGAAATCTACGTCAGCACTGATATAGAAGCGGATGGTCCGATCCCCGGACCCCACTCCATGCTGAGTATTGCCTCAGCGGCGTATACCGCAGACAAACAATTGGTTGCTACTTTTACGGCTAATCTAGAAACCTTGCCAGGGGCACAAGCACACCCTAAAACCATGAGTTGGTGGTCAGAACAGCCAGCCGCCTGGGCAGCCAGTCGAGCAAACCTACAGCCCCCAGAGCAGGTCATGCAGACGTACCACTCCTGGCTTGTGGCTTTGCCGGGTAAACCAATTTTCGTTGGCTATCCAGCCGCCTATGACTTTATGTTCGTCTACTGGTACTTGATGAAATTTGTAGGCGATAGCCCATTTAAACACTCAGCACTGGATGTGCGATCGTATGCGATGGCATACCTGAAACGAAACTATAGCGAATCCGGAAAGGACAATCTACCTGCTGCATGGTTAGAAAATCTTCCATTGGCGCACGTTGCTCTGGATGATGCCATGCAGCAGGGGACTTTATTCTGCAATTTGTTGCAAGCGAACCTTGAGAGTTAATCGAGATAGCCGATCCTCGCCGTAAGATTTGGCAACAGTTGATCAACCCGAACCATCAATCCAAAGGCTAAGAACGCTCAACAGCCTTTAGATCTTGCCCTATACCTGGAAACTCTCGATATAAGTCTTAATCGAGGGTAACGCTGTCATCTTTTCATAGAAGAAATTGTTGACAATTTTCATCACCTCTGCTTGGGCAACATCCACTTCGGGACCAAGGGGAGTACCAGGCTCCTGGCGGCACAGACTGCGGTAGAAGCGCAGCATATAACGCACGACCTCCAACTCTTCATCCCCCTCCAAGACCTTGACAACCGCTATCATCAGGGCATCTGTCTGATCGAGAATGCTCTCAATATCAAAGACAGTCGCCTTGTCCCTAGCTTCTTGGACGGTTCGCACCAGCGCGTGGACTTGATAGAGCAGCGCGGCAGGTTCATCGAACAACTCACGCAGAAAGGCTGCTTCCTCATAACGTCCGTTAAGTCGGAAGATGTTGTACAGGCGCTTGGCTGCTTTGCCGTAGTTGAGTTTATCGCCTTTGACACATTTTTTGACTTCCTTTTCCAATTGCGTCACATAATCATCCATGACATTGGTGGAAACCTGCTTCACCAACTTGGAAAAGATTGGGGCGGATTCAGCATCCAGGTAAACCTCCTGGAAGTAGCCGTCCAGATAGCCGTCCAATGGAGTGATGGTACCATCTGGTGCTTCCCAGGTGACATCTAACATGTTGCTGGCGTTGGACAACTGACCGCGTATCGTGTCGGCGATCACCCAGTCCAGCTTGCACCAACCGGGATCTTGTGCTACGGAATCCCAAGTGATGACTACAGGATTGCCATTGGCGTCAAGAGCCTCGATTTGACCAGCTGTAATCTCATTCGGTCCCCAGCTTATTGGTGCACCAGCGCGCAGGGTGTCTTCCCCCCGAATCACCTCTTGGGGGTAGCTACCAAACTTCAACTCAATTAACTGGTAATTGGGACCGGACAAGCTATTAAGCGCCTTCTCGCGCATTATTTTGGCAAGAATTTGGCAAGCTTCGGTGCGAGTAGGTGCAATGATATTCACGCGCTCGAAGTAGTCGCAGTCGCCTGGGTAAGTCTGAATCTTGGATTGAGCCGCTGAACCAGAGAGCGCCAACGCAGTTTCCACAACACCAGGAGTGTCTTCAAATTCTACGATTTTGCCAATGGCGCGAAAGCGTGCTAGCTCTTGCGGGTTGAAATCCAACATGGTGACTTTGTGCCCAAAAACACCTGTTTCTTTATCCACGACAATATCGCTGTCGCCTGTCGCCTCGGTGATGGATTTCATCCAACGGTCCAATTCTTCCTCATTGAGTTGTACCTTGAACCGACTAGCAGATTCCACAATACGTTTGCGTGCTTCTAGAGTTTGATCTTCTGGCTTTGTCATGGTGTATTTTTTGTCGAATTTTATGATTATTTTACAGGCAATTCAAAGTAAATCGAATTTGGCGATCGCTCAAACGAGTCAACCCAGTATGAGAGCGAGAGCTTACAATCAAAATATCCGTTGATCGTTAACAGATATGACTCACCATGACTCAGCTATCTCATAATCGCACTCCGCGTCGGGGGAGGGTATTTCCCGAACACCAACTATCTCCCGAAGAAAAAGCTAGACGTAAAGCTGAAAGTGAAGCATTTGTTCAACGTTGTCGAGCAGTTTTTGACCGAGTTCAACCTGAGTTAATCAAAGAGCATTACGACTGGTACATTATTATAGAGCCAGAAAGTGGCGATTACGTTATCGATCCAGATGAAACGGTTGCAAGACGTAAGGCACGTGATCAATTTGGTGATGCCACGCGCTTGATCATGTGCCTTAATGAAAGAGGAACCTGTGGCAGGATATGATTTCAGGTGAGTTTAACAGTAGAGGAGAGTTGATCTTTGAAATTGCTTTAATTGCAGCTGACAAAGATGTAATCCCAGTCAATGGTTCGCATTATCGCTTCCTCTAGAGGTACAATTTCCTTGTATCCCAACTCCTGACCATCAGCGATCGCTAACAAGAGTAATATCAAGTTCGTTTGAACACTAATAATAAAGTTTGTAGTTGAGCTTTAGCACTCTTAACAGTTTTGAGCGCTAAAGCGCAACTACGAGCCTATCTTTTATTTATAAGTAATTAGGCGAACGTGATATAATGTGAAAACTGTTGTAAGCTATGGGAAGATTGTTTTGAGCAGAAACATTCATGTCTGCAATCTCCCCAAACTTTGATTTTTTGGTTGTTATCGTTCCATCACTCTCTTGAGAAGATAACTATGAGCTTTCATAACTTTCTCAACTTAGGATGGATTGTCGTCGTAGAGACTTGGCGACTTGTTAAGACTGCGATCGCACGCTGATATTGAGGATCAGACTGAGTGCCGATTAAAGTTGGATTAGTTCCCAGCTGCCGTTGCTGGGCTTGTGTCAAATCTATCTTCACATCAGGCCTAATTCCTTTATGGTTAATATCTGTGCCATTTGGTGTAAAGTAATGTTCTATTGTGACTGCCAAGCCAGAACCATCTGAGAGTTTGCGAAGTTCCTGAACTAACCCTTTTCCAAAAGTTTGACTGCCGACAACGACTGCTCTTTTGTTATCTTTGAGGGCACCTGTAAGAATCTCACTCGCACTTGCCGAATTACCATCTACCAAAACAACCAAGGGTTGTTTGGTGAGAGTTGTGTGATTGGCTTTGACTTCCTCCTTACCTCCCACACGATCTACCGTGCGGACGATAGCACCATTTTCCAGCCACATCCGGGCAATCTCAATACTCGAAACCACAAGTCCCCCAGGATTGCCGCGCAAATCCAACACAAATCCGTTAACTCGCTTAGTTTGAAGCGTCTGGATTGCCCGACGCATTTGCTCCGGTGCGTTCGCACTAAATTCTGCCAAGCGGATATAGCCAATCCGTCTAGAGCCTTCCTGCTTAAAATTATAACTTACCTTTGGCACTTCAATATTTGCGCGTGTTATCTTGAAGTTAGAGGCGCTTTGCCCGTCCCGCTCAATTTTGAGAACAACAGGTATACCAGACTTACCGCGAATCAGCTTCGAGGCATCCTCTACGTTCATTCCTGAAGTCAATTTCCCATCAATTGCTAAAATCCGATCTCCAGCTTTGATCCCTGCTTTGAGTGCCGGAGAATTCTCGACAGTTTTCACCACAACCAACTGCTTGGTTTTTTGGTTCTGTTCTATCTGAATGCCAATCCCAGACAATTGCCCATCAATTGATTGCTCTGTCAGGGTTTGGTAATCTTTGGGATCGAGAAACCGAGTGTAAGGATCTCCTAGCTTTTTGAGAGCTTCTCGGATGGCGTTGTAAGCCTGTTCGCGGGTGGTGTAGTTTTGGCTTAACAAACTTTGTCTCGTTGCTTGCCAGTCAACGTGATTGAAAGTGCCATCTACATATTGGCGGTTAACGATTTGCCAGACTTCATCGACAACTGCTTTGGGACTATCTTGTAACTGGGCATGAACGGAATTACAGGCGGTAGGAGTGAAGACAGAAAAAACAGTACCGGCGGCGAGCGCTCCACAAACAAAGGCAGTGCGGAGCAGTGGGAAACGTTTTAGAGATTGACGCATTGAGATTAGTGCCAATAGACTTGGATACTTTTAAATTTAGTTTTCACTACCTTAAAGTACAATACCGGAGTGTTTCGCCACTACTAAATGATTGACAGTAGATCTCATCCCCCTACCATTCTAGACTTTAGTACTTCCATCGCGAAAAATGTACTGAACCCCACCCCAGTAAAGCTGTGCTTTACTTCCCCTCCAAAGCAAGCGGGGAGGGGTTCAGAGATTGCGAGAACTATAACTAATTAACCGAACCTGATATCAGTGTCAGCAAAGACTATATATATTTTTCTCCGATCTTCGGATACTAAATAGGGGCATAAACCTTTCGGTAGTAAGCAAGATATTCCTCAGATAGCAACGGTTCCCACCAATTGCGCTCTTGTAAATACCATTGAACGGTTAGACGTAAACCCTCTGCGATCGTCACAGAAGGCGTCCAATGAAGTTGATTTTTAATCTTCGTGGCATTGATTGCATATCTGCGGTCATGTCCAAGTCTATCCTTGACAAAAGTAATCAAATCTGTAGAGGGACGTATGGGTAAATCGGGTACTAATTCATCCATCAAAAGGCATAACATATGCACAAGGTTGATATTTTCTACTTCATTGTTACCACCAATATTGTAGGTTTCGCCTGGTATACCGGAATGAATCACCACATCTAAAGCACGACAGTGATCGCCCACATAAAGCCAATCCCGAACATTTTTGCCATCGCCATAAACGGGTAATGACTTACCGATTAAGGTATTTATACACATTAGAGGAATGAGTTTTTCGGGAAACTGATAGGGACCGTAGTTATTAGAGCAATTTGTGATTAAAGTTGGCACTCCGTAAGTATGATAGTAAGCACGGACTAAGTGATCGCTACCTGCTTTAGACGCTGAGTATGGACTGTTGGGAGCGTATGGTGTAGTTTCACTAAAAGGTGGGTCATCGGGACTTAGACTTCCATAGACTTCATCAGTAGAAACATGCAGGAAACGATAAGCAGGTGGTTTGGAGTTGACTTCCCAATGTTGACGAAAAGCTTCGAGTAATGTGAAAGTGCCGACAACATTAGTTTGCACAAAAGCACCAGGGCCTAAAATCGAGCGATCGACATGAGATTCAGCCGCAAAATGGGCGATTGTGTCGATATTTTCTGATTGGAGGATTTGATCGACAATCGAGCGATCGCAAATATCCCCCTGCACAAAGTAAAAATTCTCCCTTCCTTCCACTACAGCCAAATTGCGACGATTTCCTGCGTAGGTAAGAGCGTCTAACACCACCACCCTGTCATCAGGATAAGCCTGACACCAGTGATGTACAAAATTTGCACCAATAAACCCCGCACCACCAGTTACCAATAACCGACGACTCATCCAACTTACTCCTCTTTTGGATTCTGTACGACGCTTATGATAGTTCAATCAGATCCCCGACTTCGTAAAAGTTGTCGGGGATCTTGTTTTTCAAGAATACGTTTCCTATCAAAAGTATTCCAACGGACATGAGATCAATCCTTAGTACGGAGTTAGTGGGATTTCCGCCTGCATCTGCGGAATTCCGCAGATAGGTTCTTCGATGTTTCAATTTTTAGTACGGAGTTAGTGGGATTTCCGCCTGCATCTGCGGAATTCCGCAGATAGATTTTTCGATGTTTCAATTTTTAGTACGGAGTTACT
>CAZZVG010000410.1:0-5970 GCA_964657295.1 Iningainema sp.
ACGGACCCGCTCGAGGGTGAAAAAAGTCGGATTTTTTCGAGGCAGTTTTTGAGTGAAGGCACTTTGATAACGGCTCGGTTCTTTTCAATTCAGCTATCTAATTCAAAATATTAGATTAATAATCAACTTTCTCCAACGTTCCAGAAATATTTACGCCTGAGTCTGTTCCGAGGTAGAGAATTTTTCGACCATTGTCAGTAACAACACCAAAGTTTGTAGATTTTGTACCATCACTGTTATTAAAGGTTAGAGTAACCGTGCAGTCACCATTTACCTGGTAAGTGCCAGTATCAGATAAATTTTGAGCAATCTGTCCACCCGCACTGGTACTACCATTAACTCCTGTTATGTTGCCATTTCCATCAAATTTATCCAGAAAGACTAAATTAAAAGGAGTGGCTCCCGAACTTATAAAACCTGAAGCTTTGGCCCCATAGTAACCTTGTAACGCTCGATTGGTGCAAGACAATTTTCGTGGTGAATCCTGTGCTTTTACTGGGGTGACTACACCTAGAAAACCTAAGGCAAATAGGGTGGAGAAAACAGTTGTGAATGCTCTATTTTTCAAAAACATTAAAGTCGCCTTTGTAATAATTTGAACTGCCTAGCGGGCGTTGTTCACTTAACCAGGCAGTTCAAATTATGTCATAGATCGCTGACCATAATTAAATTTACAAAAGAAAGGCAGAAGTACGTTCGCGCAGCGTGTCCAAACTCTTTCTTAGAGTCGTTTCCGTGAGGGTAAGGGGTGTGAATCCCAGGGCGCGAGTAGGTTCCGCGTTCTAAACGACCAGTTCAGGTCGCGCCTGCTCATTTCACCCCTAATCCGTAAGGTGTTAAGATGCTTTCAATTGCAAGGTTAATGGCTATTTATGGTAGCCATTTTTCTTATAGTAGATACACACATGATGTCAAAATCACTAAAATAAATGTAAAGATTATATTCAGTATGAATGCCTAACGTCAAGCAAGTAGGTTATTTTTTGATTTGTTCACCCTCATGTATTCACATACCTAATTGTGAGTTGTGGCGAGCACTCAACTTTAAGTACTAATCAAGTGGTGCTGATGGTGTTCCATTGTATGAAATATCAGAATATACTAAAATCTTCTCTTTAAAATTTGAAAAAGTTTCTATTCCATTAGTTAATTCTTTTAGTCTTTCACACTCAAATTCAGTAACTTTTAATCTTTCTATTTCATTCAAATTAAATTCGTACTTAACGTCTTTATCATAATATTGAAATATTAAAAAGTTATTTTTATCGGCTGAAATATTCCTAATAGGTAAGACTCGTTTTCCCCCAAGTGGATTTACAAGGCTCATTGTAGAAGATGCATAATCTACAGGTTTTTTACCTAAGGATTTTTTAGAAATTACAATTTCCATAACAGCCTACAAAATTTAAATTTAAATATTACAAAATATAAGTTAAGTTAGGAAATTTAGCCGTGTCAATGTAAGAATTACGTAATTAACTACTAAGTAGGAAAAGTTTGACTTTCTTGAATTCCTATTCCCATAAATCAAACCCCACAACTCCCGGCTGTGAGATCATTTCGCTGATTCTATGGGTTGTCTACAGTACAAAATGTTATGAATCTAATAGCCATGTTTCCAACTAATCACACTGGTGCTTGATCGGTTAATTTTCAGATATCTCGTGGTAAACCTAGTTATTTATAGAAATCTGAATCTAAATCGTAGTGAGCTTTTTCCCAATTTTTAGCTGTTTTGATTTGCTTACCTAAGGTTAAAAAATCATCGAATTTAAGTCCTATAAAATAGGCTCCCTCAATATTAGCTCCCTCGAAGTTTATGCTATCATCCCATACTATACCTGCTAATCGAGCATTACTTAGATTTGCATGACTAAAGTTGGCATTACTTAGGGTGGCAAAACTCAAATTTGCATTACTTAAGTTAGCCTCAGTTAAATCGGCCTCAGCTAAATTTGCTTCACATAAAACAGTGTCACTTAAATCAGCCTTCTTTAGACTGGTATGACCTAAATCAGCGTTAGTCAAGTTAGCTTTATTCAAGTTAGCACCATTAAGATTTTTATCACGTAACTTAGCATTTGTTAACTCGCACTTTGGGCAGGCGTTAGTAGTTGATAGTGTATTACAGTTTTCTAAGGTCATTTTTTACTTTTAGTTGTGGTGAGATACTTAATACATAGTGTTTATTTATTAAGATTAGCTTCAGTATTATCCTTCCACCGACAGGGAGTTAGGGCTAACTCCTCTTTGATAATGATTATCACTATTGTTTATGAGGATTTTATTTTTTGGAAGTCCCTAATGCTAGTAGTGATTTGTGTCAATACCGATCTAATAGCTAGTAGTTCAGATGGCGGATTACTGAGATACTGTGCAGAGCTATGATCAATTATATTATTATAAGCTTTCACTGCTGCTAGTAATTGAGTTACACTAACTCTACGGTATCTCTGTTGTGTTTGCGATCGATTTGTAGTCAGTCGGAAATTTTTCAGTAAACCTCGTAAGCTGTCTGTAAGTTGTTCAGCCTGCTCAACTGTCGGACCCCCCTGCACTCCACTTAATGCCTTTGTCATTTGCTGACTTGTTGGGTTTACTTCTGTAGATCGCGATGCTAAGAGAATACGAAGTAAGCTTTGCTGTGTTTCTGGAGGGATGGGTCGTAACCGTTCACACTCAAGGGTTTCTAAGGGTTGGGTTTCGGCAATTTTGCAGGGTGGGGAGTGAAAAGTTACAATGGGTCTACCTGATACTAAAGTTAAGCTATTTCCGTTCAGATCCTGAATTACCTTTACAGAAGCTTCAGAGACAACCCTCCGAAGTCCATAGCTAAATTCTACTTGACTCCCTCTTTGAGGTGTAGAGTCGAAAAAAGGACCTTTGATATCGCTTGTTGTGACGATCGCACCTGTGACATCTGACTGGTTGCCACGTTGAGCTTGAACTGGCAGCGATGCGATGCATAACATGACCGCACTAAAAGCAAAGCTCAAACCTAAATAAAATGGAAAACGTTTTATATAATTCATCGCTTTTGTATTAAATGATTTAGAAAAGTCCGATATTGTTTGAGAAGTGTGATTTGAACGATAATTTGACCAAAGGGACGGGACATACTTCACTCTGCACGCTTGACAACATGAAGGTAAGAGCTATAAATGGAGTTCAAAAAACTCAAAACTTAATTACAGCAAGGAACATGGTCTTATAGTTCATTTGTACCGTACCGCGCTTTAGAGAAATAAAAATTCAGATTTCAGGCGATCGCTTTATCACTCAATTTTTGGCTAAACATATTTTTGAACCATATTGTGGGCATTTTGAACCAAATTTTGACCCTATTGTTCAAAACTTTCGATTGATTTTAGTGTGTCTTGCTCTGCATTTTTTACCAAGTCCAAAAATAAAACTTTTGGTGGCATTATGGTTCACATTTAAAACACACGGACATAATTTGATTCATAAAGTTAGGTTGAAGATTTGCTCAAAACCTTGAAATTACGTTAACTTTTGGTCACGCTATGGTTCAAAATTTGGTCATCCTGGGGGTAAAAGCACAAGAAGGCAGGGGGAGCTGAGAGCAGCTATGAGTCACTCCCAACAATTGTTGTCCGTGAAGCTAGCCGACGGGCGTGTTTATCGATGAAGCTGGAGTTAACATCGCCATGACCCGACACTTCGCTCGCTCCCCCAAAGGCACCCGTGCGAGGGCGCTCCCAAGAATGACGGGCGTGGGAAAAATGTGACGATGATTGGAGCAATGTCAACCGAAGGCATCATTGCTGCCATGACTTTTAATGGCGGCAATGATGCCTTCGGCATTTGAAACCTATGTTACTCATGTTTTGGTTCCGAATCTTTGGCCTGGGGCTTGTGTTATAGCATCCTTTTAGGATTATATTCACGTGTTAGTAACAAAGGTATTGGTGCTTACACTGGAATTTTCTTCAGGTTTTCGGAAATTAAGTATTATTAGGTATAAAAATTGATATCACCTGTCTTAAATACTGTTAAAAATATGCTATTAGTATAATTAATGCAATTTTTATTGGCTTAGGGAGATCCATAAAAATAAATCGACCGCCGTCAAACTAGATCGGATAGTCGTAGTCGCAATATTCCCCAAGTAGGCGGTCGATTTATTTACTGGTAAGTGCCTTAAACAAAAAGTAATGCGCGATCTCCGGGTGAAAAATCTAAAACTGACATATTGATATTTCTTAATCTAGATTGACAAAAATTTTGACTCTCGCCGGGTTGAAAACACTTGAATGTCCGTTTGGAGCTTTGGTGATTCTAGGGGCAATTCCTGGAACAAAATGATTTTGATGTACTGTATCATTTGACCTAATTAAGCCCCTTTATAGCGCAAAATCAAGGGGCTATTTTCTCGGCTCACATATTTGGGTACCCAGATATTTACACATTTACAAATTCAAAAGAAACGGTAAGTGGTGCGCTATGATACTCTTAACTTAATGAAGGGGGGAGGATTATGCCGATCATCTCTCTAAGCTCTTTCAAAGGCGGGGTTGCCAAGACAACTTCCGCTATCTGCCTCGCCTCACTGTTTTGTGAAGATGGTACAACCTTAGTTATTGACGCTGACCCCAACCGCTCAGCAACCACTTGGGCAAGACCTGGGGGACTGCCGTTTCAGATTTGTGGCGAAAAGGAAGCAGCGAAACTAATGCGTAAGCAATCGTTCGACTTCATCATCTTTGACACACCAGCTCGACCCAATGATGTGGAAGTTGAGGAACTGGCGAGGGGTTGCGATTTGCTGATTGTTCCCACTCCGCCAGACCTCTTAAGTATGGACGCAATGGCACTCATGGCAAAATCCTTGCCAGAGGATACCAATTGGAGAGTGCTGCTGACAATGGTTCCACCCCCACCACAAAAAGATGGGATTGAAGCGATGGAAGCGCTCAGGACTCAGGGGTATCCTGTCTTCAGTCGAGGGATTCGGTTTTATAAAGCTTATAAGGATGCAGTAACGTCGGGAGTTCCTATTTACAAAGTTCGAGGAGGTAAAGTTGCATGGCGGGATTGGACAGAAATAAAAAACGAAGTGGTTCACGCAATCCAAGGGTGAGCCGATTCAGCGAAGTGCTGGGGGCGGCACATGAAAGCACCCACAAATCTGGGTACCCAGAAAGCCAACCATCTAAACAATCTTCTCCCCTTGCAAAAGAAGAAAGCACCCCTCAAGCCGGGTACCCAGATAGTCAGCAACCTGCACAGCCAACGGCTCAACCAGATCCGTCACCCCCTGCCAAGAGTCCCGAGAAATCTGGGTACCCAAACAGCCAGCCATCTTCACAGTCGTCTACTCAACCATCCGCATCGCCAAGCGAGGAGAAATTAGCCAAACGCTCGAATCCGGACTACACCCAAACCACCTTTCGCATCCCCAAGAAACTGAGCAGGCAGATTAACCGAGCGTTGATGGATTTGGTTGAAGAGGAAGTAGAGATAGATCGAAGTGACTTGCTAGAAGAATTGGCAGGCGCATTTATCCGATTAGCTGATGAAGTTGGCGCAGTATCCGCTTTGTCGCAATTCAAAAACTTGGGTACCCAGGTAGATGAGTAGTCAGGTGAGAGACAACCTCTCAGCACCCCACCACGCTTATTTGTAGGGGACCGCTTTAAGGCGTTTCCTCATCAACAACGACCAACCCCACGCCACAGCGAGTAGCCGCAAGAGCTAACCGAGTATCAAGTGTTGCCAATGGCAATCCCAACCTCCGCGCTAACTCTAAGTAAGCCGCGTCATAAGCGGCTAAACCTGACTGTCGCCCTAGCGTTAGAGTGGCACCCAATGCGTTGGCATTTGTAGCCGGATCAACCTGGATTAACAGTGACTGTAACAAGGCAATGGCTTGCTCTGATTGCTGCTGGGTCATCCGGTTACGTCTTTGGGCCACCAGCAAGACATTAGCTATCTCCAGTGACCAAATTC
>CAZZVG010000411.1:0-5954 GCA_964657295.1 Iningainema sp.
CACAGGTTTCAATCGCGTAGTCTTTTTCACAAATAAAGTACTCGTTCCAATCCCGTAAGAAACCGGGAATTGCAACGGACAACCCAAATAATCCTACGCCGAAACTACTTACTGCTATTTCTCTTAGTAATGACTGCAACATAAAAGAAACCACTTATCACTAATAAAACGACAAGAATAATTACCGCTGATGTAATGTCATCCCGATATAAATAGACTAAATTCCAGAACCCAATCAAGGAACTAACTACAGCAACAATCCGTAAGATATTCGCTTGTTTATTTGCGGTAAAACTAACACCAAAGTATCCAACTGCGAATAGAAAGCTTAACGGATACAATAGGAACATTTTTGGTATTAACTGGCAGATGAAAGATATTGCTATACCACCTGAGAACCAAGTAAAGAATTCAGCCCAGTTCGATAAATGAAGGTAGAACTTTGTTGCCTTCCCACTTGGCTTAGGTGTAAATTCTGTCTGCTGCATATGTTAAAGGGGGCATTGCACCCCCAATACGTTTACTTGCTGGTTAGGTGTCCGGTGCGGATATACTCTCTGTCCCTCTGTCGTTTCGTTGCAGCACTCGCAAGTAATTCTTGCCGTTTCTGCTGCAGTTCTTCCGTTACTTCTTGACGTTTTTCTCCTGCCTGTTTCTGTGATTCAATCAGCTTCAAGCTGGTGGAAAGTTTACCTTCACCCAACTGCCCAACTAACTCATACTTGGCGTCTAATGCTTTTATCTTTCGATCTACTTTCTGGGATAAAGACTGGGTATGTCGCTGATAATCAGCTAGCGCTAAGAAAGAATTAGCCGTTGCCCTATCAATTCGCTTCTTGCCTTCTACAACTATTTCAGTACTGGCAGCATAAAACTCTGCTAGCTTAACTTGACCTGCCATTAACGTTGCCGTATGCTTTAGCATTTGTTCAAGAGCAGTCATATTGACTTTTGCAATTTCTGCTACCTTCCCAAGCGCTACCGTCTTGTCTTTCAGCTTGGCGTCACCCATATTGATTTCTGGGAATTGCATGCCGTATGCAGCAAACAATCCTTGTAGCATTGATTGGGTTTCTGGTAGTAAAGCCTGATTTCCCATTTGGGTTGGATTAGTTTTGAAACTACCTGCTTTTCCCCCACCAACAACTGATAGGGACTGAGGGGCGTTATTGCTTAACTTTTCAAATTCCATGTTAGTATTTCCAGTAGATCTCTGTTCATTCGACTACCAGTAAGATGCGAAAGCATCTGACTGGTTACCTTTTACCGCATCTTCCCGCAATAGTAAGTGAGCTATAGTTGCGGGAAGAAAATGCGGTAAACTTCGCCGTGATTTAAGTAAAGTAAACTTTGTCACTTAAACTGGGACTTGATATCGACATTTAACTGTAGATGAACCTCTGGTATAGCTTTCCAAGCCTGACAAATTAAAATCGCTAAACCTAGAGATATAAGTGTGGTGGCGATCGCACTTTCAACATCGTGATTGTTCATTAGCGTGGATACTTTCCTAAAAGTTCTGCTTTTATTTTTCGGGAATCCATCCGACTAGTTTCTATTCGTGCAGTTTCTTCATTCTCAGTTCTAAATCTCATTAAAAGTCCTCCGTCAATCCGTCTATCAGTTCATCGTCAAAATGTTCATCATCATCGCTCTTGTTATTAAGCACCGCAACATCACTGAACAATTCTTGCAGATCATTCTCTTCGATGAATTGCTTGACAACTTCATCGGATTCTTTGTAGCCAAAGTTAGCATTGTTGTCCCAAGCCTCACTTATTGTTTCACTAAGTTTTGCGTCTAAATCCTCATAATACTTAGCTAATGAAGGTTGTTGATTTTTTAGAAGTTCCAGTTTGGTATGAGCAATCTCGTCTAAATTATATGGATGCTCTTTCAGAAGAAAGTCATACTGTTGCTGCCAACTAAACCCAAATGAACCATCAGATTTTTGATATACCATCATTTCATATTCAATGATTTGTTTATCCCCAGGAACTAAGCGCTGCAAGCTATCAATCCAAGCACAGCAGTTTCTGTAACAACTGTTGTGTTGCATGTTGCCAGGTGGTGAATCTGGCAACACTCAATCTGTCGTTATTCAAAAGTAAAGCTGTCCGGTTCTTTGCCTCGTTCCCCGGATTCCCGCCAGTAGCCCATATCGTTAAGCCTATCGAAGATATTCACAGCCCTGACCCGTGTATCGTCATTAGGGTCGTTGCTGATTCGGCTTATTGCACTATGTTGTCCGAAAGCGAGTTCGTTGGCGGTATCTGGTTCGATACCGTTTCCTAGAAACTGACCAAAGGCAAAGGAATAAGGGTGAGCATCGATGGTTTCGTGACTGGCAACGTACTCAGTTCCAGTAAATGGCGGATAGGGTGTTTCTTCCTCATCCGCTACCAATGGGTTCTGATTTGTCTTGTGTTCCGCCAAGAAGATCAAGTCATCCTCAATCATCTGATTCCACACTTTAGGGTTTTCGGCTCGAAATTGGCGCCGTCGTAATGCGGAATCAGTTAGGGGGCTTTTGCCCCAATCGTTAGGGTTGGTGTAATTAAGTGCCATAGTGTAAAATCCTTTAAGTAAGGTTGTGTTTGCGTTTTTCGGTAGATCCAATACTGATTGCGAGAATTAGGGGCGATCGCATTACTTCTTCCCAGGAGATGCGATCGCTCTAACAATTTCCAACTAAAGCTCCGAAAGCTCCTGTTGACAAAGCTTTTGTGAAATTACCTTCCAATTGCCCTTGTTAGTTTTGAATGTAAAGGTGGTTGAAATTTCGCCTCCTGAATGGCAGTAAATTAAGTCTTGGGTACGAAATCGGTAGCGCTTGCCTCTTCTCAACAAAGTCGTGTCAAACATATCTATTTCTCCTGCATAGATTGCTGCAATGTTGCATGTTGCGAATTGTGTTGCGTTGCAGTCAGGTGATACGAAAGAACCGTTGCGACCAGCAGCGCCCAGAGCCAATTAAATGCAAGGATTATTTTGACTGTGGCAATGCTAGATACTTTTTTTCAGTTCCTGGCAACGCTTGTAATTGCTGTTGTGTAGCGTGTTGCAAGATTTCTTGCTCCTGGTGCGTGGGATTGTGATGCAGCATTCTATTAATGTGGTGCAACACTCTACCAGGAAGTTTTTCTGCGATCGCTGCAGCAATCTCTAGCGACAGCTTGTCGGTGAAGCCATCAACCAGAGCATCGTTAAATGTTGCAGATGTACTGCTTGCATCATTATTTGCAACATGTTGCGTTGCGGGTTCCGATGCAGGTGTAACGTCAATTACAGCAGTTTCTGTTGCATTTTGTGTTGTGACCGCATCGTTGTTTGCAGCGAATGGTGTTGCATTTTCTGCTGCACGTTGGCGGAGCAGATCGATTCCAGTTTCGGTCCAGAGTTTTTTCCCATCGTGAACAACGATGTGAATGCTTTCTTGAAAGACTTCCGGGAATCGGCTTAACCACGACCGTATGGTCGCAGCAGGGATACCCAGTAGTTCGGCTGCTTGGGCTGTAGTGTGGAGATGCTGCATATTTTTTGGGTGTTTTTAGTCCAGGGCGATTCAAGTGTCTTGTTCAAGCAGTTGAGCTATTTCGGCGTTGTCGTTGGCGTGATCTTCAAGAATGGCAGCTTGATAATCAGCAGCTTGAGCGTATTTGTCTGCCACGAGGGTTAGGGCGTTAATTGCGTCGTAAATGTCTCCTTCCAGTTCTGGATCTACGCCTGGGCCGTCAAGTGTTTTCTTCCAGTCGGAGGTTCGTACAATATGACTGACCATTTCGGCAAGGTGAGTCAGGAATGAGGAGATAAAGTATCTGTCTGTTGACGATGTTGGTGTCATGGGCGTCATAATCGGTAATTAACAACTTCAATCCTTAATTACTTCCGAACAAAGGTAATTTACCTTTGTTTTTTACTTTTTCAAGTCACCTTTAATACCTCCAGCAAAATGGCTAGGCTAAAGTATCCACGCAAGAATAGGGCACGATGCTTGCGCCGATTTATTTCGGTCTGCAAGCTTTAAGCCGAGTAGCATTGCTTGCCTAAATAAACATTGCTACTCAGCTTGTGGCTGATTAAGTGGCGTTGCTGAATACAGGTATGAATTGCCCATCACCCCAACCCGAATCCCTATTGGGAGAAGGGGGCTAGATTTAAGTCCCCTCTCCCACTTGTCCGAGGGTGAGGGTGAGGGTAAAGGGTCGAGCAATATTCCAAAATCATTCCTCTATTCAGCAACGCCGATTAAGTAGCTGTTTTGCTCTATAACAATGGCTTTTTAGCTTTGGCAATCTAATAGAAGTAACCACAAATAAGCGGATAGGGGGGGGTTGCCAAAAAGCTTATAGGCGTATACAACTAAATATAGTCTAGTAGTAGGCGCATTAAATGTCAAGATAGTGTGCGTATACAATAGAGGGACATATATGGGTATACAAGATGAGAAAACCATTGCACGGGCAGAGGAAGCAAAAGCTGAATTTGACAATATCTCCGGAAGGTATGCAGTTGTTGGAAACAAAAGCGCAAATGTTGGGAATCAGCAAGAGCGAGATAATAGAGCGAGTGGCTCGCAATCAAGTATCTTCACCACCGGAACATCAGTTACTGGGGGAATGCTCGACCATCTAATTGCTGAATATAGCGATCAGATGGTAGTTAAGGAAAATGAAATACAGCACCTCACGGATGAAATAAAGCGACTTGGAGCTAGGGTTAAAGAATTTCAAGCGCTTCGAGAGGAACTAAATAAACAAACTGAAGAGAATTCATAGTCCGTTCTACCAAAAGTAGGGCGGCTTGCTTTTATGTCTGATCATTAAGTACGGGAACCCTCCCCGTGGTCAAACACTGGAAAGTCCCCGCATCTTAGATTGAATTACTCCAGGAGGAGAGACAGAGCCTTGTTTCCCGAAGCCTTTGCACGTCAAGGCAATTCATTAAGTTGGCTTGTGGGGTTAATGCCTGCTCCTAGCTCAAAATTAATTGAATTTAAATTTGAGAAAAGTTTTAGGAATTTAAGTAAATCAAGTGGATCACCTAGATTTTTCGTCGGCTACAATACTTACCCTGCAAGGTCTAGAGGGTGATCCACTTGATTTCCAACTTTTCTCACCTCCTGGAGCGAACATTGATGCTCGGAAGCGAAAATCTAGGGCGGCGACGGAAGGGTGATGGCGATCGCCCGATTCACCAAAAACTCAAACCCAACAACTAACAACCAATGACCAACAACCTTAAGCCAGGAGTCTACGTAGTCCTCCCCGGAGGAGAAACCGAGCATTGGGTTCCCGAAGAAATGGACGAATCCGCCAAGTACTTAGGGCAAGCATTAAGTAACCTTGTCACATTTTTCCAATCCCAATGGCTTTTTTTAGACCAGAATCAAGCAACCTGGCTTGCTGCAGCAGTGGTTCATTCCTTACCAGCACTCCTTCAAGAGAACCCTGAGTTTCTGACAGAACTGAGCCAACTTGCTGGCCATATCAAGGCAGGTAGACACAAAAATGGACGATGAAAAGCGTAGAAATCAATAACCACTTGTTAACCATTCATTAACTTTCAACTGATCGAACCCAGGAGAGACAAATTATCAACCTAAGTGTTTACCGCTGCACACCTTGTGCTAAATACAATGATTAAATAGAACACAAAAAAAGACCGAACTTCAAGAAAAGTCCAGCCAACACAACAAAAGATACCTATGATTTTAAATATTGCAAGTAGTACACCTCTTAGTACCTCTAATCTTACCATAGATTCTAATGGTATTGATAAAAAACATTTTGAGGAATGGCTCAATAGTGGGGTAGATGAAAAGATAATTTCTAGAAACGTCAAGTCGATTCATGACGCTAGAGAAGCAGATAAAGTTCTTGACCGAAACACGAGAAAAAGGTGGAAGCACTCTAACGATTTAGTTCCTTGCTGGCAAGTATCAGGGTTAGATC
>CAZZVG010000412.1:0-5947 GCA_964657295.1 Iningainema sp.
GGAGAGGGGGAGAGGGGAGTAGGACAGATGGGTAATTAAGCTATAAAGTAGCAAGGAATACCAATTTTTGTGAACAGAAATTGGAGAGGGAGGCTATTTTTTGTAAAAAAAGCACTAAAAACACAGATAAGATTACGGATACGACATGGTAACAACTCGAGTACAATCAATGGCAAAAGGGGTACAAATCTGAAAGTTGTCATGGAAAATAGTCAGAGTGTACAGGACCAGTCAAATCCTGCAAAAGCGCCTGAATCAGAGCTAGAAAACAGTCAATCGAAACAAAGATCTAGCGGGAATAGTCTGATACATCTGTTCGGGCAACAACCTTGGCTGTTGATACCTGGGTTGTTAGCGATTTTTCTTGGTGGTGCAGGTGTTGCCCTGTACAGTCTTGGTTATGTAGGGCATGTGGAAAAGGCAGAACTTGAAGAACCAGCAGTACAAGCCGAAGTTGTACCAACAACGAATACGCCCCCCGCAACAAGCAATACCATGCCTTTATGGATGGTGGCAGCGATCGGAGTGAGTTGTGCAAGTGGATGCTTCATAATTTTCCGATTGTTTAATCGTCCCCAACAGCGTCAAAAAGTCCAGCAACATCTCAACCGCTATCAAGAACGCTTGAAAAAACGCCGCGTCAAAATAGTAGAACCACCTTCGGCAAAAAAGATCCCAGTTTCGGTGAAACCAAAACCTCAAAAGTCTTATGCGAAAATTCCAGTAAAAACAGTAAAAACTAAGTCTACTGTGACAGTTCTGCCACCAGAAAAAAGCCCGAACGTAAATATATCTCAAGATTCTCTGGCGAATTCATTAGATATTCGCAAACAAACTTCTTTGTCCTCAATTTTGCGAAAATAGTCACAGCAGTGCTAAAAGAAATCTTTTAACTAAGATTCCCGAGTTCTTAGAGAAGTCGGGAATCTGAATTGTTCAAACAAGTGTAACGTACCATTATCAACAACCTATAAAAGCGGGAAATGACGACAAATAGCCATAAATCCGTTACTTATGAAGGTGGATGTCATTGTGGTGCTGTGCGATTTCGGGTGGAAGTTGATCAGCACAAAGCTGATGATTGTAACTGTTCTATTTGTAGAAAAAAGGGCTTCTTACATTTAATAGTTGCCAAAAATAAATTTACTCTGTTGCAGGGCGAAGATGTGCTGACAACATACAAATTTAATACAGGAGTTGCCCAGCATAAATTTTGCCGCATTTGTGGAATTCACTCCTTTTATATTCCGCGCAGTCATCCCGATTGTATAGATGTGAATGTGCGTTGTCTTGATGGTGATGCGATCGCACAGTTTGAGATCGTCCCTTTTAATGGACAAAATTGGGAAGAGAATATTCATCAGTTAAGAAGTTAATTCTTTGACGAGCAGTGTGAGTTTTTATAAAAATTATGGGTTGACTTGGTATAGTAACATTGCTCAATCCAGATTCGCATTTCTTCCTCAGAACTGAATTTCTCCAATTATATTTTGTAACTCAACTAGATCGGGATATTGGTTGATATCAATTTGCCTCAGCGCCCAATCAAAAAAAGCATCCAGAGCAATATATTGAGATTTTTGTCGCTGCATGGCTTTTTGAATATCTTTACCATGAAACCAGATCAAATACTGCTTCTGTGTCCAAAAACCTTCTTGTGCAAACTGTTGTTGATATACAGCAAGACTTTGCTCAAATCTATCTTGCGTGACTGTTTCCACAGCTTCTTGAAACTGGTTAATTAGTGCCACAGCTTCAGTCTGACAGTCTTGTAGAGTTAGTGAAGTTGGGAGCTTACCACTACCACCTGTCCATGTTGTTTTGAGTTGGTGTCGAGTTGTACTTGATTGCAACAAATCAGCCAAAGCCCATCTTATTGATTGGTAAGCTTGTATGCTTCTTGCCGCTTCTTCAATCCATGCTGAAATTACTTCAATCCCAGGTGAACCTTTATGTCCCCATTTAGAACTAGGATTGTCTAGTTTCTCTGTATATTTTGTGTTCCAATAATTATGAATTAAATCGGCATTGAATAAATAATTTTTGACACAAGCACGATGGTTGAGTAACATAGAGTTGAGTCGAAGCAAGCTGATGTCGTCAGTCGGGTTAGCATCAAAATCGCGTTTCGCGGGCGAGTTGATAGCTTACCACATGATATACCGTCTGATATTTGATTTCTAAATTAAATTCTTGCTTTAGCCACTCTACGATTTCCCCATAGGTGCTTGCTTACCAAGCACGGGTTAATTTTTTCTCTTACCCCATTCTACAGTTCTACGCACCTTCATATAAAATTGATATTACTATTGGAGGTACACTGTCAGCGCACCGCCCTGAACGGTTACGAATATTCATCAGTTGAGAAGTTAATTCTTTGACGGGCAGTGTTACTGCTGGTAAAAATTATGGATTTGTTTAGTGTAGTAACATTGCTCAATCCAGATTCGCATTTCTTCCTCAGAACCAAAACAAGCAGAACTCCCTGTCATGGGATCGTAAGCGTGCCAGCAACAAATACAACCGTGACAGTCAGATTCCTGCCAAACTTGTAGTTCAGAACTGCTCGAAATCCATCTGAGAACAGATTGCCAAACTTTCTGGAGCGTTGGTAATAAAGAAAATGGAGGATGAAAATTTTTCATGGTAAAAAGACTTTATGAAAAGTGAACTACTAATTTCACTTTCACTTAGGAATTTCAACCTGAGAAGGTACAGTTTTGACAGATTTGTCCTAGTACAATTATTAGCATTTCCAACTGTTCTAGTCAAAATTCATTTAACTGTACCGTGCGTCACCTGAAAATATCGCTTAATATTGCCAGTAAGAGTGCTTTTACAGTTATTCATGAGTGCGCCAAGATGAAGATTTTTTTGGATCGGCAGTCATCAAAACCTATCTACTTGCAAATATACGATCGCATTAGTTGTCTCATCAAATCTGGCGCACTTCAACCAGGCTCTCGCCTCCCTTCAATCCGGTCGTTGGCAGAAAGCTTGCAAGTTAATAAACTGACAATTATCGAGGCATATAATATCTTAGCCGCAGAGGATGCAATTAGTGCCCGTCAGGGTTCTGGTTATTTTATTAACACTCAGCCTCTGGCAAATTCTCACTTAAAGCAAACATTTGCTCCAGCTCAGGACGTTATTATCAGAGAGCCGGGAGGCAATTCATTTTTTGATATGCACATGGCTGCAGTGCAAGCACAAACGCAGCCAGAAATGATTAATTTAAGTTTTGGCTTTCCTCGTCCGCCGAAAGATTTAATGCAAATTGCCAAACGAGCGCTTAAACAGGTAGATGCGTTGCACAATTACGATTTACCGCAAGGGCAGCTCACATTACGCCGACAAATTGCCCAAATGTTGGTACATCAGGGATTAGATGTATCAACAGAAGATTTAATTATTACCAATGGTTCAGAGCAAGCGCTATCACTGGCAATGTACCATTTTGTGAAACCGGGAGATTGGGTGATTGTGGAAGCTCCTACGTATTTTGGCGTGATCGCCATCTTGGAAAATTTAGGAGCCAAAATTATCGGCATTCCCATGACGGCAGAGGGGATGAATCTCGAATTGTTAGAGCAATACCTCAAGAGCCACCGCCCGAAATTAATCTACACTATTAGTACCCTGCACAATCCTACCGGGCTGACAACATCTCCAGAACATCGCCAAAAGTTGTTGACATTAGCTCAAAAATATGAATGTTTTATTTTGGAAGATAATGCTTATGAAGGATTAAATTTTGAGCCTGTGCCTTCCCCAATCAAAGCTATAGATAAACACGATTTAGTCACTTACGTTGGCACTTTCTCTAAAACTTTAATGCCGGGATTGCGAGTAGGTTACATGGTGGTGACAGGCAAACATTATCAACCAATTCTCGAGCGGAAGTTATTCCATGATGTCCATGTATCCACTGTTTCTCAAGCAATTGTCAGTGAATACCTGGCATCAGGACATTATCGCCGTCACCTCAACCAACTGCGATCGGAAAATATCCAAAGCCGCAATTTTACAGTGCAAGCTATGGAGCATTATTTTCCGGCATCGGCAAAATGGACAATTCCCAAAGGAGGGTTATTTCTTTGGGTGCAATTACCAGATAATGTTCCTATTCAGGCAATTAGTAAAGAAGCCTTATCGCACAATATATTAATTTTCGGTGGTTCCGCGTTTTTTCCTGATAAACAAGGGTACCCAGCGTTGCGATTGACTTTCGCTAATCCCCCACAGGATATTGAGCAAGGAATTTCTGTTCTGGGTAAATTGCTAAAAAGATCTCTTTACAAAGAGTTTAGATCCCAGGAAAGATATAGCAAGGCAAGTTAATAACTGATGGTGGGAATGGCGTGTAGCGATCGCATTTTAAAGCAAACCAAAAAAACTTGCATCGCCAAATTCGATAGACTACAGATAATTTCAGAACAAAGTTCAAAGTAGTAAAAAACCTCGGTTTGTAGTATGATAGAGAATGGCTAAAACCTTTATTCTATCGTTCCAGCTTTGTGATGCTTTTATAAGAAACGATAGCTGAAAAGTATATACACCAATACTTTCTGTCTATCTTTTTCCTCATGATACCAATATTGCCGGAAATTGCATGCATGGAGGCGAAACACCACAAAAATGAAACTTTGGCAAACACTAAACCAACTACGGGACAAAGTTCAGCAACCAGGTGTTTATAGCACCATAGCACGAGGTGCAGCCGCCGCTTTAGCTATTCAAATCTTAAATATCGGGATCAATTACATAGTAAATGTATTGCTGGCGCAGTGGATGGGAGTCAGCGATTATGGAGTTTTTCAGTACGCATGTACTATTTCCTTTGTATTGGCATTTTTAGCAGGATTCGGAGTATCTGGTGCAGTGCTACGCTTTATTCCCGAATATACAGTGAACCAAGATTGGCAACATCTACGAGGTATTCTTCAGAGTAGTTGGATACAAACTTTAGTTGTCAGTGTCATCATCTCTGGTTGCTTAACTATTTGGCTACTATGGCAAAACACTTTATTTGAAGTGAAAAATATCACGTCTCTTCTGTTAGGTGTTTGGGGAGTACCTCTACTAGCTTTACTCAGATTACAGCAAGACACAGCTAGAGCATTGCGACAAATTATTTTAGCTTTTGCACCAATACAATTAGCTTATCCAATACTACTAATTGGGATTAGTTTTTTTTGGGTGACAGTTTACCATAGTTTGAATAGTGTATTAGTACTTACTTTTTCCATAGGAATTTTATTAATTCTACTAGGAATACAGCTTCTATTTTTAAGTCGTTTCTTTCCTAAAGAAATAAAACATGTCACTTCAGTAATCAAGTTGCGTTATTGGTTAGCAGTTTCCTTACCATTATTGTTTCTCGATGGTTCTTTCCTGATTCTCAATCAAACGGATATGTTGTTGATTGGATCAACATTAGGAACAAAATTTGTCGGAATTTACAATGCAGCATCTAAAACTGCTAGTATTGTGGGCATTTTTCTTGTAGCAGTAAATTCAATAGCAGCCCCACAGTTTGCTTCTCTATATGCTCAAGGTGATATTTCCGGACTTCAAAGATTAACATCTACGATTGCTAAGTGGATGTTTTTACCGACTTTAGTAGTAGCTAGCGGTTTAATTTTATTTGCCGATCCTATCCTCAAACTATTTGGCTTAGAATTTGTTGCTGGTAAATGGGCGATGATCGCATTGGTATTAGGACAATTGGTGAATGTGGGAGCAGGTTCAGTTGGTTATTTATTGATTATGACTGGGCACCAAAACCAGTGTGCTCAGGTAATTGGTATCTGTGCTTTAATGAATATCGTTCTTAACTTCATCGCGATTCCCACATTGGGTATTCTCGGTGCTGGATTGGCGACAGGGTTTTCAATGGCAGTATGGAATATCTGGCTTAATAGTTTAGTTGTTAAGTATTTGGATG